>NZ_NOZF01000042.1:0-4815 GCF_002258565.1 Rhodococcus sp. 05-2254-6 | reverse complement strand
CGGGCCACGAGTGTGGTGGACATGATGCGGGCTGCACGCGGGGCTGGGGCTGGGCGCTGCGCGCCCGCCGCTGCAGGCGAAACGGCAAGCCGTTCCGAAGAACTCGCGGACTCGGTCGAAGCGCTGCGCGCCTTCGCGGTTGCATCTGTTATTCGATCGCGCTCAATTTGCAATTTGCAATCGAGAATTTTTCGAGGGCGGTCGAACCGAAACCGGCTCGCCGATGCATGGTGTATTCAGCGAAACCGGTTTCGGATCAATCGCATTCAAGTCATTCGTTACGGGATCGCTCGGATTCTGCATCGAGCGCAGCGGGCCGAATCTGCTCCCACAGCGCCGGGTTGATTCCCGCGTTGTATGCGCGTTCGAGCAGCTGCCCCAAGGAATGATCGGGGGCGAGCCCACGGGCAACGTTCATTGCCTCCCGCGCCGGCACCGCCTCCCGTCCGATCCAGTAACTCAGCGAAGCGAGGACGAAGGCGGGGCCTGCCTCGCTGGCGGGCAACACCGCGCCAACCTGCCGCCACAGTTCGCCGAGGACTGCGGCGTTGGCTTCGGTGAAGTGAACGAACAGCACATCGCGCACGCGCACGTCAGAGGCGGCGGCTGCGAGCATCGCAGCGTGGTAATCCGATATCTCGATTCCGCGGTTGCCTGAATCGAGATACCCGGCGAGTACCTCGCGGTGGATGGTCTCTGCGGCCGAGATCGGCCCTACTGCCGGGAACGCCCCGCGTGCAGCCCGCATCATGTCCACCACACTCGCGGCGCGTTCGGCACCGAACTGTTCGGCAACGAAGCCCGCGCGGATTTGGGCGCGAGAGGCCAGACGTACCTGCCCCTCGAGCAACGCTCCGACCACGTAGGGGTGAGCCGTCAGGTCGACCGCCTCGCCGACCTCGTGCGGTCCCGCCAGTACCCCGTTCATCAAGTAGCGGCGCGCACGTCCCTCGTGGAACTGGAACACAGCAACGTCATCGCCCGAGAACTCGTGGAGAACGGCCATCGATGCCGCATCGGCGTGTGTGTCACTGCCGAACACGACCACCACGCGCGGTCCGGATAGATCACGCACGGGGTGACCGCTGGGCACCAGCAACGGGGCACCACCGATCGGCGCTTCCTCCCCCAGCGGGCAGGCCATGACGGCCCCGCCTGTCGAGTTTGGGGTGAACACCACCATTTCGTTCTCGGGAACGTAGCGGACCAGCATCACGGCCACGGCAACAGCATCAGCGGGTGAGGAGATACGAAAAACAGAGGACATCGGACAAACCCCTTTCAGGGCACAGGGGCAGATGGTCAGTCCGCCCGATCAACAGAACACCCACAATCTAGCCGAGACCACCGACAAGAACGGCTCACGCGCAACACATTTGGTCCCCGGCGCACTCGGTGCCGGGGACCGCACCGAGTGCGCCGGGGCTCGGTGGGGAAAGACAACAGGCCCGCCCATGTGTTTCGCTGGGCGAGCCTGTTGTCGAACGTCTAGGGAGAAGCGAAAGGATCAGAGCGACAAAGGCTCTCGCTCTAACTCCTCGGGAGCGGAGTCGGCTTCCGAGGCCCATCTAGGGCTCACGTCCATACCCGACCACACTTTCGGATCGGTGTCGAGCCGATCAGGAGACGTTCGGATCAGCACACACGCCAGCAGCCGACATTGCAAGACGCGCCACACCGTCGATGATCAACGTATGGCATCCGTTCGACGCTGCGGAGGTGACCGGCCCTGGTACCGCGTACACCGCCCGCCCGAGCCTGTGCACTTCCCTGGCCACAGACAGTGCACGTCCGCGTGACCCGGCCTCGGGCACCACTACCGCATCGGAGAGAGCCGCCAGCAGCGCGCCACTCCCGTTGAATCGTTCTCGTCGAGGCTCTGCACCGAACGAGTACTCGCTCACCACCACACCCTGTTCCGCGACGCGCTCGAGCAACCGAGCGTGACCGGACGGATACGCCCGATCCAAGCCGCACGGCATTACCGCTACCGGTCCTGCACCGACCCCCAACGCTGCCCGCAACACCGCTCCCTCGATCCCGAACCCGCTGCCCGACAGGACCGCCACCCCACGCATCGCCAGATCCCCGGCAAATTCCGACGCGACATGCTCGCCGTAAGCGGTCGCAGCCCGGGTGCCGGTGAGCGCCACCGCCGACACATCAGCACCGGGCAGCGCGCCCTGTCCACGAACCCACAGAGCGACCGGAGTCGATCCCTCCAGCCATCCGGCCATCCGCAGCCGCTGCGGCCACTCAGCGTCCGCAGGAGTGACCAATCGTGCTCCCAGCGTTGCCGCCGTCTCGAGGTCTGCCTCGGCACCTGAGTAGTCCCACGAGCGAGCCGTCGCACGCAACAAGTCCTCCGACACCTCCCGATGCCGCACAGCCTCGGCTGCAGCCTCCACGCCCGATAAGGACACCGCCAGATGCACCAACGAGCCCTGCCCCCGCGCCACGTGAGCGAGATACGCCCACGCAACACGCTCACGCCACACCATCTCGCTACCCGACACCGCGTTCTCGCTCGACACACCGCTCACGACGAAACCCTCCCAGGGCTAACACAAGGGCAGATGGTCAGTCCGCCCGATCAACAGAACAACTCGAACCTACCCCGACACACCGACAAAAACAGCACCTGACAAGCGAAAATGTCCCCGGCGCACCCGGTGCCGGGGACAGCGGGTGCGCCGGGCGGTAAGTTCACGAAGCGGCCAAAAGAGCAGACCGAAGTGTCCTGTTCGAGTGATACAAATACCGGAGCAGATCTCACGGGCCGCCGACGAAAAACGCACCAACCGCGACGTTCGAGAGGGAAGCTGCACACATGACCGAGCCCGAGCCATGGCGTCGAAGCAAGACGCCGGCCCCGCTCCCCTCGAATTCCGCCGACGCCCGAGCGATCAGCGAACTGACGGACCCGGAACTGGCTGCGATCATTCGTGACAACCTCCTGCCGCGCTCGAACACCGCCGGCGATACAGCCAATTGGCGTGCATTCTGGAACACCCTCACTTTCGATCCGCAGCTCAACGATCGCGCAAACGCGATCATCGATGTCTACGTCGAGCAAGCAGCAGCAGCGCTCGATACCGGCGAACTCGACGACGCCCAATACAAACGTGCCGGCAAGTTCCACGACCTGTGTATCCACGCCCTCGACAGGCTCGACAAGGTGGTCGACGACCCCCTGGCCTGGGCTGGTGCGCGAGCTGCCGGATTCAATCCACGCTCTCGTGAGGTCATCAACACCCTCGTGCAGGCCATCGCCGATCACCGAGACGACGGCGACGACGCCAAGCTCTGGGCGATTCTCGCCGAAGTTCGTTTGGATCCAGGCCATCGACGCCGGTAAGCGCTCCGCTCAACATGGCCGCCCGCGGAGCCTCTGACCGATGAGCTTCTGGGATTCACTTGCGGCCGGCCTCTCGGAGGAGCCGCCGCGACGGGTGATCGTGTCGACCAGAACGCTCAGGTCGGCGATCGAGGACACCTTGATCTATGGGTTCTCGCGAGCCGCCCTCGAAGTGGTCCTACCCGACGAACTCGACCTGACGTGGGCAGGTACAGGTACCCCGGTTGAGGCCGACACCAAGCGGTCGCTGATCGATGGTTACCTCGTAGGATTCGAGATCCCCCAGCTCGTCGCACTGGCGCGTCGCGTGCTTGCAGAATGCGACGTCGCGGACCACGGGCTCGCGGTGCTGATCGCAGAGTACGAAAAGGGCTCCAGCGGTGTCGATTCTCCCGCAAAGAACCTCATTTTCGCGGCCAATGGTCCCAAACCGGAGATGGTGCTCCGCGACGCGGTCAGCAACGACATCCTGATCACCAAGAATGCTGAGTTCTGCCTGGTCTACGACAGACCGATAACCGAGGCCGGCCTGTCCTTTCAGGAGCTGATTCAGTGGTGGCGTGAGCACCAAGCAATGGCAGACACGGACGATCGCGATGTCGGGCGGTCACTGTACAAACGGCTGCGAGAGAGCCTCGGTAAGAACGAACCCGAGCGGATGGTCTTGGACGTCTACTCACGTCGATACGGAGAGCACGGCTTCGGTATTCCCGCTCTGATCCCGCAGGTCTACCTCCACTACGACCCGTACACCAAGTATCAACGCAAGGGCAGCAGTCCCCTCGAACGCCAACGCATGGACTTCTTGCTGCTCTTCAGTGCAAGAAAACGCGTCGTCATCGAGGTCGACGGTCGTCAGCACTACGCCAACGAAGACGGCCGCGCCAGCACGCAGCTGTACGCCGAGATGGTCACCGAAGACCGACGTCTCCGGCTAGCGGGATACGAGGTCTATCGGTTCGGGGGCAAAGAGTTCGAGAGCCCCGACGCGCCGTCGATGCTCGCAGCATTCTTCGACGAACTGAGCTCGCGAATGAAGTAGACCGACGGGGAACTCATGCCGGGGCGAGGTATCGATCCTCCTCAGAGCCGATCTGGAGTTCGTCCTCGGCGGCTGCGATGACTGCGTCGACGACCTCAATGGGTAGCCCGGTCTTGGTGGCCACTGCAGCGTGCTCGTGGCCTTCGCTGGCCAGTTTCAGGACGTGGACACACAGAACGGCTGTTTCGGCCTCTGTGGAGCTGTTCGGGGCCGAGTGACGCTGGTCGGTGCTGTCGTCTACAGCTGATGCTTCGAGTCGGACCAGCTGGATCATCAGGTGCGTGGTGACCAGCAGCACCAGCGGCGGCGCAGCAGCGGCCAGCGCGGCCACGGTGAAGGTCGAGCTGTAGTCCACCATCGAGACGTGCACGATGTTGCCGGCCGTCGATGCGATCGACCCGAGAATCAGCAAGGC
>NZ_NOZF01000131.1:0-5017 GCF_002258565.1 Rhodococcus sp. 05-2254-6 | reverse complement strand
CTCACAGTGTGTTCCGAACGTGGCAGCAACAGTGCAACAACGTCCTCTACTCCCACCCCACGCCCAGCCAACAAATGAGCCAACTGCGTCGATGTGTCGTCCAACTCCTGATACGTCCACGACCGACCCTCGAACACCACCGCTATGACGTCCGGCCGCACCCTCACCTGCTCGGCGAACAACTCCGGAATCGACACGCCAGCAACGGACTCCGTCACAGCCGACCTGTTACCCAGTACGTCCAGCTGCGTCAGCTCATCCTCACCCAGGATGTCGAACGAAGCCAAAGGACGATCCGGGCCCGCCGCCATCGCAATCAATAGCTGCTGCCACCGAGCCGCCATGCGCTTTACGGTCTCGGCGTTGAAGATGTCGGTGCGGTACTCGACGATTCCGCTGATCCCATCGGGCTGACCGTCCGCAGTGAACCGCTCGCGCAGGCTGAATGCCAGGTCCATTCGAGCGGCTCCGATGTCGACTGACGCCGTCTCCACGTCGAGACCCGGCACCGAGATGTCGGGGACCGGGTCGTTCTGCCAGGCGAACAGGATTTGGATCAACGGATGGTGAGCCTGCGTACGGACCGGATTGAGGCGCTCGACAAGCGCATCGAACGGCACATCTTGGTTCGCGAACGCGTCCAGGCTCCGCTCCCGTACCTCCTCCAACAAATCACCGAAGTTCATCTCGGCTGAAACCCGCGTACGCAACACCAGCGTGTTGACGAAAAACCCGACCATGCCGTCAAACTCGGTTCGCCCCCGCCCCGCCGTCGGCACCCCGAACGCCACATCCGCGCTCCCGCTCAAACGCGCCAACAGCACCGAAAGCGCCGCCGACATCACCATGAACGTCGTCGCATTGCGTTCCCGCGCGATCCGCTGCGCCAATTCATGGAAATCCGCGGGCAGGTCGACGACGACTCGACCCCCATTCGTGTCGGTCTCCGCCGGGTACGACCGGTCCGTGGGAAGCTCCAACCTGCTGGGTAGATCTTTCAGGGCGTGTTCCCAGAATTTCAACTGCCCGGCGAGCACGCTTTGCGAATCCGCTTCGTCACCCAGCAGAGCGTGTTGCCAAAGCGTGTAGTCGGCGTACTGGACGGGAAGTGGCGACCAGGAAGGCGACTCGCCCGCAGCGCGGACTCCGTAGGCGCTCCATAGGTCACGCAGGAGCGGAGGAAGTGACCCCCCGTCGACTGCAATGTGGTGCATGACCACGACCAGACGATGGTCAGTGGCAGACACGACAAACAGCGCCGCGCGGAAAGGAAGGTCTTCGGCTAGGTCGAAAGCATGCTGACCCCGAACACGCGCTGCGTCGGATATTTGAAGTTCCGTCCAGGTGGTGGCGTCAATGATGTCCCAGTCGAAGTCAGTCTCAGCTGCAAGGACACGCTGCTCCGGCACACCAGCCACCGCTGGAAACACTGTCCGCAGACTCTCGTGCCGCTCCACAACATCAGCGATCGCCGCGCGCAGCGCACAGACATCCAAAGAACCGGTAATCTGAATCAGTAGCGGTATGTTGTACGTCGCCGACTGCCCTTCCATCTGGTGGATGAACCACAGCCGACGCTGAGCGAACGACAACGGCAATCGCTTGGGACGAGCTACTGGGACCCATGCCACGCCGCCACCCGGCGATCCACCCACCAACCGTGCGAACCCCGATACCGTTGAGGCTTCCCAGAGCGCCTTCACGCCGATCGATGAATCAAACGACTCCTGCACGGCCGCGATCACTCGCATCGCCGATAGCGAATTTCCGCCGAGGTCGAAGAACGAGTCGTCCACCCCTACCCGCGGTAGGTCCAGCACACGCGCAAAGATTTCAGCCAAAATTCCCTCAACCAAGGTCGACGGATTTCGGTAGGATCCGCCTGCGAACTCTGGATTCGGCAATGCCTGCTTGTCTAACTTGCCGTTGACCGTAAGCGGTAGGTCATCGACGATCATCACCACTGTGGGGACCATGTACTCCGGTAGGTGCGCGGCCACATCACCACGCACCACAGCACCATTTACTTTTGGACCGGTCTCCGCAGGTACGACGTAGCCGATCAGCTGCTTGCCCGAACTCGAAGACCTCACCACGACCGCGGCGCGCTCCACCCCCGCGACACGGGAAAGAGCAGCCTCGACCTCACCCGGTTCAACACGAAAACCACGGATCTTCACCTGGTCGTCCGAGCGGCCCACATACTCCAGCTCGCCCTCGCGGTTCCACCGCACTACGTCACCCGTCCGGTACATCCGCGAGCCCGGCGGGCCGAGCGGAGAAGCAACAAACCGCGACGCCGTCAGCCCCATGCGTTTCAAGTAGCCCAGGCCGACACCATGACCTGCCACATACAACTCTCCGACTACTCCTACCGGCACGCGGCGGAGACCGGTATTCAATACGAAGAAGGCAAGGTCAGCAAGCGGACCGCCCACGGGACTGACATGGCTGTCGAGGTCAGAAGAAACGATCCTCCGGAACGATGCGTGGACGGTGGTCTCTGTGGTGCCGTACATGTTGATCAGGTGCGGCCAGGAATCCAGCTGATCTAGCCAAGGTCGCAACTTCGACGGTTCGAGAGCTTCGCCTGCGAAGACAATCGCTTCTAGACCGCTCAGCCGAGACTCGCCCGGCCGGCGCATGTCGACTGCCTGCAGAGCATAAAATGCTGACGGTGTCTGACTCAGAACGGATACGTTCTGGTCTCGCAGTAGTTGATGAAAGTCGTTGGCGGACTGGGCAATTTCTCCAGGTACGACAACCAGTCGGCCACCGTGTAGCAGCGCGCCCCACATCTCCCATACCGACACATCGAACGCGTAGGAGTGGAAGAGTGACCACACCTGGTTTGAGGACGGCACGAACCCCGGAGCCGTCGAGCTGAACAATCGCGTGACGCTCGCCTGGGTAACGGCAACCCCTTTGGGGACACCGGTGGTACCGGAGGTGTAGATGATGTACGCGACTTGGCCGGCCTCTGGCGCAGGCAGAGCCGTAACCGGCTGCACGGCAATCGCGTCGTCGTCGACATCCACAACTTCGATACCAAAACAGTCTACCCGGCAAGTCAGTTCGGCAGTGGTCACGAGGGCAGCTGGAGCGGCATCGCCCAAGATGAACGCCACCCGCTCATCGGGGTGCTTGATGTCAATGGGTACATAGGTTGCGCCCAGTTTCAACACTGCCAGGATCGCGATTACTGTCTTGTTGGAACGCGGGAGCATGAGAGCAACAACTTCTCCTCCGCGTACCCCACGAACGGCTAGTAGATGTGCCAGTTGCGTGGAGGCCTCGTCAACTTCCCTGTAAGTCCATACCTGATCCTCGAAAACCATGGCGTGCGCTTCCGGCGCTCGATTCGCCTGTGCTGCAAACAGTTCGGCTATGGATATACTGGCGGCAGTCTGAGAGTGCGCAGAACGATTGCCCAGGCGGTCAAGATGAGTGTGTTCGTTTCTGTCTAGTACGTCGATCGAGATGACTGGCTGGTCGATCACGGCGATCATCTCGGCGATGATTCGCCCAAGCCTGACGATCATGGTCTCGACCGATGCAGCGTCGTAGACATCAGAGCGGTACTCGACCACTCCGTCGATTCCCTGCGGCTCGCCGAACTCGGAGTACCGCTCCCGGAGACTGAAGGTCAAGTCCATCCGGGCCTGTCGAGAAATGGTGGGTACCGCCTCTGCCAGCACCCCCGGCAAGTCCAACTCCGTGGAGATCTGGTTCTGCCATCCGAGCATGACCTGGACCAGTGGGTGATGCGATTGTGACCGAGCAGGTTTGACGAGATCCACCAGCGCGTCGAACGGGACATCCTGGTGGGCCAATGCGTCCAAAACCGCGTCCCGTACTTTTTGCAAGAGGCGACGGAACGTCGAACTGGCAGACACATCAACGCGGAGCACTACTGTGTTGGCGAAGAAACCGACCATCTCCGCAAGATCAGCGTCACGTCGGCCCGTAGTTGGAACACCGAAAGCGACATCGGAGGTGCCGCTTAGTTCGGACAACAGCACCGCCAGCGCCGTCGAAATCACCATGAAGCCGGTAGAACGATGCTCCCGGGCCAACTGTCGCACCTGCTCTTGCATCGACACGGGCCATTCGATGGGGATTCGATTGCCTCGATAGTCGGCCACGACCGGATAAGGGCGGTCGGTTGGGAGCTCAAGCCGCCCCTCGTATCCGGCTAGCGTGTTCTTCCAGTAAAGGAGGTGCCGGCTCAGCGCACTGTCGGGGTCGGACTCGTCGCCGAGCGACTCACGCTGACGGAGCGTGTAATCCCGATATCGCAATGGCAACGGCACCCAGGCAGGCACCTCTACGCCCACATGGGCCCTGTACGCCAGCCCGACGTCGCGTACGAGGGGCGTGAGGGACTGGCCGTCTGACGCGATGTGATGCATCAGGAGCACCAATACATGCTGATCGGCCGATAGTCTGAAGAGCTGCGCTCGGAACGGAATCTCAAAGCTGAGGTCGAATTTGTATCCCACTGCCTGTGCGACTGCATCGTTCAACGCGTCTGTCGACCATCCTGACGCTTCGACTACGTCCCAGCCGAAGTCTGCGTCGGCCGAGCCAAGAACACGCTGCTCCGGCACACCCTCATGGGAGGGGAAAACAGTCCGCAAACTTTCGTGTCGACTCACGACATCGCCGATTGCCCTGCCCAGCGAATGAACACTGAGCTCACCAGTCAGGCGTAAGACCAGAGGAATATTGTAAGTTGACGACAATCCCTCCAACTGGTGGATAAACCACAGCCTACGCTGCGCAAAAGACAACGGGATCAATGCTCAACCCTTTCAGCGCCCAGCAAAACACTTCCTTGCGAACCACTCGGGTGACCACCCTCAGCGTTAGATTCAGACCCGAAATATTTCATCAGCAAGCTACAACAAGTCGACGAGCTCGGCCGACATAAATTCGCGCATCCCGATGGCCCCCGAAACCAAACCGAAGTACCGAGATGTAAGTTCGGGCGAATTGGCAATGGCATGCAGCATGC
>NZ_NOZF01000062.1:0-5099 GCF_002258565.1 Rhodococcus sp. 05-2254-6 | reverse complement strand
AGCAGCAGCGAAAGCAGCCCCGGCCCCCCTCGACGCGGCAGCTGCCCTCCGTGAGGACGGCATCGGCGTCATCGCCGAAGTGAAGCGGGCGAGCCCGTCCAAGGGCGCGTTGGCAGACATCGGTGATCCGGCTGTTCTCGCTCGCGCGTACGAGCAGGGCGGCGCTCGCATCATCAGCGTTCTCACCGAGGAGCGTCGGTTCCACGGTTCACTCGCAGACCTCGACGCGGTCCGGGCCGCCGTCTCGATTCCCGTGCTGCGCAAGGACTTCATCGTCGGTCCGTACCAGATCCACGAGGCTCGGGCCCACGGTGCCGATGTCATCTTGCTGATCGTCGCGGCACTGGAACAGGATGCGTTGACCTCGTTGCTCGACCGCACCGAGTCGCTGGGGATGACTGCGCTCGTCGAGGTGCACACCGAGGCCGAAGCGGATCGCGCCCTCGAAGCCGGTGCCAGCGTCATCGGTATCAACGCCCGCAATCTGAAGACGCTCGAGATCGATCGTGACAGCTTCGGCCGTATCGCGCCCGGGTTGCCCAGCGAGATCATCCGTATCGCGGAGTCCGGGGTGCGGGGCACTGCAGATCTGCTCGCCTACGCCGGTGCCGGTGCCGACGCGGTACTCGTCGGCGAGGGCTTGGTCACGGCAGGGGATCCACGCACGGCCGTCTCGGACCTGGTGACGGCCGGAACGCATCCGTCGTGCCCCAAGCCCGCACGCTGACCCGAGCGCGGCTGCGGTCCGCCGTTGGGGCACACTGGACCGGTGAGCACCAGCAATTCTTCTTTCACCACGGACGCCCCGCAGGCAGTCCGTTTCAAGGGCGCTGATCTGCCGCAGAGCAGCATCGGCCTCACCGATCGCAGCGCGCACGAGCCCGATGTGGGTGGCCACTTCGGCGTCTACGGCGGCAGATTCGTGCCCGAGGCTCTGATGGGTGTGATCGAGGAAGTCACCGCCGAGTACGAGAAGGTGCGCAGCGACAACGAGTTCCTCGCTGAACTCGACCGACTGCAGCGCGATTACACCGGTCGCCCGTCACCGGTCTTCGAGGCGACACGGCTGTCCGAGCACGCCGGCGGCGCTCGTATTCTTCTCAAGCGAGAAGACCTCAACCACACCGGTTCTCACAAGATCAACAACGTTCTCGGCCAGGTTTTGCTCGCCAAGCGGATGGGCAAGACTCGTGTCATCGCGGAGACAGGTGCCGGTCAACACGGCGTCGCGACCGCCACGGCCTGTGCGCTGATGGGTCTCGACTGCGTCGTCTACATGGGCGAGGTCGACACCGAGCGCCAGGCCCTCAACGTCGCCCGAATGCGTTTGCTCGGGTCGGAAGTCGTCGCAGTGAAGTCCGGTTCACGCACTCTCAAGGACGCGATCAACGAGGCGCTGCGCGACTGGGTCACCCACGCGGACAACACGTACTACTGCTTCGGCACTGTCGCCGGGCCGCACCCGTTCCCGGTCATGGTGCGCGACTTCCAGCGCATCATCGGCCTCGAAGCGCGGCAGCAGGTGCTCGCGTCCACGGGCAGGCTGCCCGACGCCATCGCTGCCTGCGTCGGCGGTGGCTCCAACGCGATCGGCATCTTCCACGCCTTCATCGACGACGCCGACGTTCGACTGATCGGTTTCGAGGCGGCAGGTGACGGCGTCGAGACGGGTCGCCACGCCGCGACCATCAGCGGTGGAACCCCGGGAGCGCTGCACGGTGCCTACTCGTATCTGCTGCAGGACGAGGACGGTCAGACCGTCGACTCCCACTCCATCTCGGCGGGGTTGGACTACCCGGGCGTCGGTCCGGAGCATTCGTACCTGCACGACATCGGGCGCGCCGAGTACCGCGGCATCACCGATACCGAGGCGATGAACGCCTTCAAGCTGCTGTGCCGCACCGAAGGCATCATTCCGGCCATCGAGTCCTCGCATGCCATCGCCGGTGCATTGACACTCGGCAGGGAGTTGGGTGAAGGCGCGATCATCCTGGTCAACCTCTCCGGGCGTGGCGACAAGGATGTCGACACCGCGGCCGAGTGGTTCGGGCTGATCGACGGAGGCGGCGAAGCGAACGTGGACGACGAAGTGGGGATCAAGCCATGAGCAACAACGACTCTCGCCTCTCGGGGACCTTCGCGCAGTGCCGTGCCGAAGGGCGCGCAGCACTCGTCGGATACCTACCCGCGGGTTTTCCGACCGTGCCGCGCTCGGTCGAGGTGTTCAAGACCATGGTCGACGCCGGATGCGACATCGTCGAGGTGGGCATTCCGTATTCCGATCCGGTGATGGACGGCCCCACGATTCAGGCTGCAGCCGACGTTGCGCTGCGAGCCGGTGCTCGGGTCAAGGACGTGTTCGCAGTCACCGAGCAGGTCTCTGCCGCGGGCGGAAAAGCGGTTGTCATGACCTACTGGAACCTGGTGCTCAAGTACGGCATCGAGAACTTCGCGCGGGATCTCGCAGGCGCTGGTGGGCTCGGAATCATCACTCCGGATCTCATTCCCGACGAGGCGCAGGAATGGATCGAGGTCTCGAACCGCTACGAACTCGACCGAATCTTCCTCGTCGCTCCGTCGTCGACCGAGGAGCGGCTCGTCAGCACCGTCGAAGCAAGTAGCGGCTTCGTCTACGCGGCCTCGACTATGGGCGTCACCGGAGCCCGCGACGCGGTGTCCTCGATGGCCCCCGCGCTCTCGGCGCGCATTCGTGAGCACTCCGACATCCCGATCGGTGTCGGCCTCGGTGTCCGTTCCGGTGCGCAGGCTGCCGAGATCGCCCGGTATGCCGACGCCGTGATCGTCGGTTCGGCATTGGTCAGTGCCGTGGACAAGGGACTCGACGCCGTGCGCGACCTGACGACGGAACTCGCCGAGGGTGTCCGTTCCGCTAACGTAGCGTCGTGACTTCGACCGCGATCCTGGCCTACATTCCCAGTCCGCCGCAGGGGGTGTGGCACGTCGGACCGTTGGCTCTGCGGGCCTACGCCCTGTTCATCATCATCGGCATCGTCGTTTCCGTGGTGTGGGGTGATCGACGCTGGGTGGCCCGAGGCGGAACCAAGGGCACAGTCCTCGACGTCGCAGTCTGGGCCGTCCCGTTCGGGCTGCTGGGCGGGCGTCTGTACCACGTCGCAACCGACTGGAAGACCTACTTCGGTCCCGGCGGAAACCCGATCGAAGCGTTGTACGTCTGGAACGGCGGATTGGGAATCTGGGGAGCGGTGTTCCTCGGCGGCGTCGGTGCCTGGATCGCCTGCCGTCGACGCGGAATTCCGTTGCCGGCATTCGGTGACGCCGTCGGCCCACCGATTCTGCTCGCCCAGGCGATCGGCCGCATCGGCAACTACTTCAACCAGGAACTGTACGGCCGTGCCACCACCCAGCCGTGGGGTCTGGAGATCTACGAGCGGGTCGACGCCAACGGACGGCTCGATCCACTCAACGGAGTCTCGACCGGTTTCGTGGAAAAAGTGGTGCATCCGACGTTCCTGTACGAGCTGTTGTGGAGCGTCGCGGTCGTCGTCCTTCTGGTTCTCGTGGACCGCAAGTACACGATCGGCCACGGTCGACTGTTCGCGCTGTACGTTGCCGGATACTGCGCGGGGCGGTTCTGGGTGGAACTCATGCGCGACGACTTCGCCACGACGATCGCCGGTATCCGCATCAACACTTTCACCTCCGCCATCATCTTCGTTCTGGCGGTCGCGTACTTCGTGATCGCCACCAAGGGCCGAGAAGAACCGGCAACGCTGAGGTCGAACGACGACGAGGATCGCGAGGTCTCCGAGGTCACCTCGTCGGATGCGACAGGCTCGCGCCCGACGCCGGTCGACGACACCACGGACGCGGGCACCGCCGACGTGCAGCCCGCTGGGACGTCCGACAAGAAAGCCGAGGAAGAAGGCAGTACGCGTGGTTGATTTCGACAAGACCCCTGGACCCGAGCCCGAGCCGGGTTCCGGCACTGCTGATTCCAGCGACAACGCGACCGAGCCGACCGCATCGTTCGGCACGCCGTTCGACTACGACGCCACCGCCGAAGCGTCGCTCTCGGAGCCGCCCGGAACCTCGGAGTCCGCGCCCTCGCACGGTCCGACCGGCCCCACGGGTCCGGGGTGGGACACGTACTCGGGTATCGGAAACGGGCCGGGTTGGTCCAGCACACCGAGCTACCCGGCGCCGAGTCCGGACGGCAGTACCGACAATCCGCTGGGTGGATTCCCACCACCCCCCGGTTATCCACAGCAGGGTTACGGCCAGCAGGGCTATTCGCAACAGAGTTATCCGCAGCAGGGCTATCCGCAACAGGGGTACGGCCAGCCACAGAATTTCGGTCAGCAGGGTTACCCACAGCCGGGTTATCAACAGCAGGGCTACCCACAGCAGGGGTACGGCCAGCAGGGTTTCCCGCAACAGAGCTACGGCCAGCAGGGCTATGGCGTACCCCCTGGCTACCAGGGCGGACCCGGGTTCGGTGTAGGCCCCGATGCGCCGTACGGGCGTGATCCGATGACCGGCGAGCCGCTGTCGGACAAGTCCAAGATCGTCGGCGGCCTGTTGCAGATATTTCTCGGCTGGTTGGGTGTCGGTCGCTTCTATCTCGGCAGTATCGGGATCGGTGTCGCCCAGCTGCTCCTGTTCTTCTTCGGGGTGCTGCTCACGGCAGTGTTCGGCCTCGGACTGATCGTGTTGTTCGGGCTGTTCGTCTGGCACCTCGTCGACGGCGTGCTGATACTGGTGGGCAATGTGACGGACCCTCAGGGGCGAAAACTGAGAGACTGAGCCCTTGTTCGCACCGCATCCGCACAAGGGAGCCCGACGTGAGTGACTCAGGTAAATGGCCGTCCAACGGTTCGCCGGAAGACGGATCCGGTTCGACGGAGCCGACGATCTCGTTCGAGAAGAACACCCCTACAGGATCGGGTCCCGTCTACGGCGCACCCGACCCCAAGTACACGACCCCGAACCACGGCACCCCGAACACCCCTGGTGCCGGTGATCAGGGTCAGCAGTTCGGACCTCCGCCCGGCACCGGTTACCCACCGCCATCCGAGGGGTCCGGCCAGTACGGCGCTCCCCAGTACGGCGGCCAACAG
>NZ_NOZF01000026.1:0-5106 GCF_002258565.1 Rhodococcus sp. 05-2254-6 | reverse complement strand
GTCGCTGAACAGCCGACGACGACGTTGCCGGTGCCGAATGCTGACCTCCTCGCGTACATCATCTACACCTCAGGAACGACAGGCACACCCAAAGGCGTCTCGGTCACCCACCGCGGCGTCAATGACCTCATCGCTACCCACATCGCGCGCCTCGCCAATGTCGAGGACCCGACCACCGGCACTCTGGAACCCCACCACCACGTATGGACGCTGTTCCATTCATACGCATTCGACTTCGCGGTCTGGGAGATGTGCGGCGCGCTTCTGCACGGGGGACGGCTGGTCGTGGTTCCCGAAGAGGTTGCCTACTCTCCTTCCGATTTCCATAACCTGCTCGTAAACGAAGAAGTAACGGTGCTGACCCAGACACCGTCGGCGTTGGCACGGCTGTCTCCCGAGGGGCTACCGTCGATCGCGCTACTTCTACTCGGGGGAGAGACGTGCCCAGCCCAGCTAATCGAGCGATGGGTGACGCCTGAGCGAGCCGTGATCAATGCTTATGGCCCGACCGAGTGCACCGTCTACGTTTCGATGACCGAACCGCTAGTCCCTACAGGGGCAGTGCCGATCGGTGCCGCTGGCTCCGGCACTGCGTTGTTTGTGTTGGATTCCGGTTTGCGGCGGGTTCCGATCGGTGTGGTTGGTGAGTTGTATGTCGCGGGGCGGGGTGTGGCACGCGGTTATGTGCGACGGCCGGGCTTGACGGCATCGCGATTCGTCGCGTGTCCGCTCGGCCCTTTGGGTTCGCGGATGTATCGCACCGGCGATCTGGTTCGTTGGAATCACGACGGCGAGCTGGAGTATGTGGGTCGCTCTGACGATCAGGTGAAGATTCGTGGTTACCGCATCGAAATCGGTGAGATCGAATCGGTGCTCCGGACGGCCCCCGGAGTAGGACAGGCTGCGGTCGTCGTCCATGAGGACCACCCAGGGTACAAACGGCTGATCGGCTACGTCGTTCCCCACACAGACTGGGCGGGCGAGTTGGATGGCAACCAATTGCGCCGCTTGACCGACGCGTGGCTGCCCGAATATATGTCGCTTGCGGCGGTCGTGGTCCTCGATGCATTGCCCATGACGAGTAACGGCAAGCTTGACAAAAAGAGGCTTCCGGTACCTCAACTAGGACAATCGAACCAATACCGAGCACCGACTACTCCACTCGAGGAGAGCCTGGTTGACATCTACGCGCGCGTACTGAATGTGGAGAAAGTTGGAGTCGACGATTCGTTCTTCGATCTAGGCGGCGACAGCATCTCGTCCATTCAGGTGGTGTCCCGGGCCCGGCAAGTCGGTTTGTACTGCAAGCCCCGCGACATCCTGGTGGAGCGAACCGTGGCACGACTTGCCCACGCTCTCCAGCTCTCGGTCCCGGAGCAGTCTCTCCTTCGGCCGGCTGAGGCTGGGCCCGTCACGGCAACGCCGATCATGCGGTGGCTGGCATCTCTCACGGCACCGACAGACGAGTTCAACCAAACCATGTTGTTCCAGGGGCCGCAGCAGGCGAAGTACAGCGACGTGGTGTTGTTACTACAGGCATTGGTCGATCGGCACGCCATGCTCCGGTTGCAGGTGGACAACGCCCCGACTGAGGACGCGGACAACTGCATCGTCCTACCAACAGGCTCGATCAGCGCAGCCGACTGTGTAACCCCCGTCGTGGACTTCTCCGATACCACGTTTGCCAATGCCTTGAGCCGTCTTGACCCGCGTCGAGGAGCCATGGTGCATGGGCTGTGGGCTGAGCGCACCCGCCAGCTGTTGCTCATCGTCCACCACCTCGCGGTCGACGCGGTCTCCTGGGGAATCATCCAAAGGGATCTCGCAACGGGTTGGCGCTGCCTCACCGAGCGGCGAGAAATTACCCTGGATGCCAGCGGCACCTCGTTCCGTGAGTGGTCAACGATGTTGGCGCAGTACGCTGCCGAGCGGAAAGTCACTGACCAGCTTCCGCATTGGCAGCGCATTGAAGCCGTTGCCACCCTGCTGCCCAGCCCGCACCCGACTCCTGGTATCTGGCGCGATGTGGAGCATCTGTCGGTCAGCATCGACACGGAGCTAACCGAAGTGCTGGTAACCGACGTGACTGCGGCTCTGCACATCAACGTTCAGGATCTGCTGCTCATCGCACTCGGTTCTGCCCTCGCTGAACAGCACCAGCACTTCGACGTCCCTTTCCGCATCGACGTGGAGAGCCACGGACGTCGCGATGAAATCGGCAGTGGGATCGATTTGACCAACACCGTCGGATGGTTCACCGCAAAGCACCCGGTCGCTTTGAACGTCGTACCCATGGACCGTGACACTGTTCTGACCGGGGGCTCGGACATGGGTATCTGGATAAAGGACGCCAAGGAACAGCTGCGTGCCCACCCCGACGGAATCACCTACGGTCTTCTCAAGTATCTAGGCACCAACAATCTGTCTGGCGTAGATCCCGCCATCGGCTTCAACTACCTCGGCCGGCGCAGCGTGAGCCAGCTCGACGCACCCCTCGAAGATTGGCGGATCCTCGGACCGACTGAATCGCCTGATGCTCGACGCTTTGGTTCCCGCTCGATGCTGTTGCCGCACACAGTCGGCATCAATGCAGCCGTGCTAGCCGAAGGTTCGCAGTCAGAACTACACGTGTCCTGGAGTTGGACGAGCACACAGGTGGATCGCTCCTATATCACCGAGCTGTACGCGCGCTGGTATGACGTTCTAGCTGGAATTGCGGCGTACGTGCAGAACGGCGGCGGAGGACTGACTCCCTCCGACGTCCTGCCGGCGGTGGTCAATCAGCGGCAGATCGATCAACTCGCACAAATCGTGGAACCAGCAGACCTTCTCCCGCTGACTCCGCTTCAAACCGGGCTGCTTTTCCATCGCCGTTCCGGCAGTAATGAACCCGTAGAGCTGTACACCGTGCAACTGGGTATCGAGATTGCTGGCGTACTCGACGTGCCGCGCTTGCGCGAGGCCGCTCATACAGTCGTCGGACGCCACCCCAACCTAATGGCTCGGTTCGTCTCCGAGGGTTTCCCCGAGCCGGTGCAGATCATTCCGACACGCCCAGACATACCGTGGACGGTAGTTAACGGCTACGAGTGCGATCAGAGGCTGCTGGATGCAGAGCTCGCCGCCTGCGGCAACCTCGTAGATGAGGCACCGCTACGGATTCTCCTTCATCAGACTGGGACGAATAAGCACACGCTGGTGCTATCCGTCCATCACATCGTGGTGGACGGTTGGTCAATCCAGATTCTGCTCAAAGAGATGTTCGCCGTCTACGAACGGGAGACTCTGGCACCCGCGCCCACCTTCCGAAATTACGTCGAGTGGCTATCCGCCCAGGACTGGAGCGCGGCGCGGCGGCATTGGCAGAAGCTGCTGGCGGGACTTCAAACGCCGACCTTGTTAGATCCAGGAGATCGCTTCACTGATGCGCGATCGCTGTTGCGAGTCGACCTCCCTATCGACGTCACGCGTTCTGTTGAGCAGTTGGCTCGCTCGCAAAACACGACCATGAACATCGTGCTACAGGCCGCCTGGGGCCGTCTGCTGGGCGCATTGACTGGCAGCGGAGACGTCGTCTTCGGCACTACCGTATCGGGGCGGCCAGCAGAACTGTTCGGCAGCGAGTCGGCGGTGGGCATGTTCATCAACACCGTCCCGGTAAGAGCATCCCTGACCGCGACGACGACCACGGCTGAACTGATCGGCATGCTGCGGGACGACTACCACGATGGGCTAGACCACCAGTTCGTGGCCCTGGCCGATATCCAGCGCGCCGCGGGACATCAACAACTGTTCGACACCCTCTTCGTCTACGAGAACTACCCACTGAGGATGTCCGGCGGGCAGCTCGAGACAAACGGACTGAGCGTACGCATAGCCTCAAGTCGCGAGTTCACTCACTATCCAATCGCCTTACAGATCTGGCCCGGTCCACAGCTGAGGGTGCGGCTGGAATACCGCATGGCGGTCCTCGACGAGCGGTTGGCCAAGCAAATCCTGGTATGGCTCCAGACACTATTGATTGCGATGGCGGCGGGCCCGGATCGTCCTTTGGCTTCGTTCGACATCCTGGGTGAGGATGAGCTGACGCAGCTGGACGTACTGGGTAACAGGTCGGCTGTGACGGAGTCCGTTGCTGGCGTGTCGATTCCGGAGTTGTTCGCCGAGCAGGTGAGGGTGCGGCCGGACGTCATAGCGGTGGTGTTCGAGGGTCGGTCGTGGACGTATCAGGAGTTGGACGACACATCGACGCAGTTGGCTCATTTGTTGGCTGGGCGTGGGGTGGGAGTAGAGGACGTTGTTGCACTGTTGCTGCCACGTTCGGAACACACTGTGATAGCCATACTTTCGGTGCTGAAGCTGGGTTCTGCTTACTTGCCGATCGACATCAACACCCCTGACGAGCGCCTGGCATTCGTTCTACAAGACGCCAAACCAGCAGCAATAGTGACAACGGTAGCGCAATTGCACCGGGTCGATGAGAGCAAAGTGGCAGTCGTGACCCTCGGGGGCAGGGTCACCGTCGAACCTCCCACTGTCACCTTTCCATTCCCCCATCCAGAACTGACGGCCTATGTCATCTACACCTCAGGAACGACAGGCACACCCAAAGGCGTCTCGGTCACCCACCAGAACGTGACGCAACTGTTCACCAGACCCGCACGGACGTCCGAATTGTCGCCAGGACAGGTGTGGTCGATGTTCCATTCGTACTCGTTCGATGTGTCGGTGTGGGAGATGTGGGGCGCTCTGCTGCACGGTGGCCGCTTAGTCATAGCCTCTGAGGACACGGCCAACTCTGCCACCGACTTTCATGACCTACTTGTGAACGAAAGTGTTTCGGTTCTGACCCAGACCCCGTCCGCCCTCGGCCGGCTGTCACCGCAGCGGCTGAGCGCATTGAGGACCATTTTTGTGGGGGGTGAGGCGTGCTCGCCCGAACTTGTCGATCGGTGGGCTTCAGGCCGAGAAATGATCAACTCCTACGGTCCTACCGAAAGCACCGTTTACGCCTCTATGAGTGCGCCCATGAAGCCTGGTCATGGAGCTCCTATCGGTACGCCGGTGCCGGGTGATGCGTTGTTTGTGTTGGATTCCGGTTTGCGG
>NZ_NOZF01000056.1:0-5198 GCF_002258565.1 Rhodococcus sp. 05-2254-6 | reverse complement strand
GGCGGCTGTGGGAGATCGCCGAGGAACCTCAGGAAACGCTGCAGAGTGATCCACCCGTTGTCGGCACCCGAACGGGTGCGCACCTGACCCACCGGCCCGATTCGAGCCGCCCATGCGACAGCCAGATCGGCGTGAAGCTCAGGGCAGGGCAACCGCGCGAACGAATAGTGCGCTGTCCTGTTGTCCTCGCCGTAGAACCGCACAACCGGCGGGTCGCCTGCTGATTGCTCGGTGACATCGGGCTGGTAGTAGCCATCTGGATGCGGTGCCACGTGATGCAGTCCCGCACGGCGCACTTGGCCGTTGATCGGCTCAGACAACGCAATTGTCCGTGCCGGATAAGTCGGGGTCGACTCGCTTCTCGACAACGGTGGGCTCCCACCCGTCGGGGACCAACGCCACGCGCGTCTCCATCTCCAATTCCGAGAGGGTGTGCAGGTAGATCTGTGTCGTCTCGATCGAGCGATGCCCCAATCGAATGCGGATCCAGTTCAGCGGGTCGCCGAACACACGTTGGTACGTCTCGCGCTGAGGTCCCGACATCGGTGTCAGCTCCTTGATATGCCCGCGCCACAGTTGTTCGAGAGTGATCACGGCAAACGAATGCCGAAGCATGTGCGGATGACACCGGATCGGGACCTCGCGGCGCACACAGCGGCGGTTTGCTGTCTTGAACACTTCCTGCCACGCGGACGGCTTGCTCGGAAGACCGTCCTCGTTGATCCACAGGGCAATTGGCTCCAAGCCCTCGCGGCACTCGATGAAAGTACGGCGCCGCTCGTCGTGGGTGAGCTTGGCAGCGTCGACCCGTTCGCCGCCGATTCGAACGAACGGCCGAAGCCGATTGGCAACGATCAGCGGACTCCGAATCTGCTCGTACGCGCCGTTCGCCTGGGCCATCTCGATGGCTTCCGCCCGCTCTATCGCGATGTAGTTCCATACCTCGGTCAACGTCGACATCGGGAAGTAGATGTGGCGGGCCGATCCACCCTTGGCGATACTCCGCGGAAGCCACGATCGAACGTTCAACGTGCCCGCTACTGGGTGAGGGAATTCGAACACACTCAAGCTTGTCTGCTCGGACAACCGTAAACCGGTGCGAATCATCAGGTCGCAATAAGCCCCGTTCCGTGAGGCAAACCGTCCGCGGAACGCCGGATCCGGCAACCCTGCCATGTCGAAACCTCGGACACCTATATCGCGCCACCGCCGATACGTGGCCGGTGGGAGCCACGCGACGTCATTGACTCGGCCCCTGTGCGATGACTCTGCCGGTGTTTGACCGCGGGGTCTCCGTGGATCTCGGCTGCGAGATAGGCGCTGCACGAACGGGTTACATGCGGCGTGCCCGCGTACGACTGCCCAGCGATAGAACTGGTTCACCGTCGCTACCTCACGGTCCCACGTCGTAGCTTCTACTCGTGCGCCCGCCGGGTCGAGCAATCGCCAATGCTTGTACGCATCACGATCGCCTGGCGTTGCATCAGTCCATGATCTCTGGGATCGGTTGTCCCATAGGAATTTCAGGAACCGTTTCAGGTCGTACGCATACGCTGCCTGGGTGGTCGGCGGTGCGTTGATCAACTCCGTGGTGAAAAAGTCGTTCAGGCGTACGTCGTATCGTCCGGACGGATCGATCAGGTACGGAGTGCCATCCGGCGTTTTGCCGGTGTGAGGCAATCTGTCGAGATCCTCCGATTCAGCCCCCGGGTCGTTCACTGACCGAGGTATAGGCAACTGCTGACGAGTGAAAAACAGTCGCCAGCCCAATACGCCGGAACCCCCCGAATGCACAGCCGCAAGCTATCACCGATACCTGCGGACAAAGTTCAGAACCGCATAACGCCTCGATCACCAATGGTGCCCCGCCGACGCCGCCCAGCCCGTCGAGTAGCTACCGGAGCGGGGTGTTCGGGCTGGCCGATCAGTCTTGTTCTGTAATCGGTGTTTTCCGATGGGCAAGTGCGTTACTCATCAACGCATCCATCCATTCCCGTGTCATGTCCAAGCCTGAGTGGTTTTCCAGCAGTTCAGCGGCGGTAGCCGCCACCTTCTGTGAGAATAGAGCCAGAATGCTGATTGACTCGTGCGCCACCAGAGTCGTCACCACATTCAGTGCGTCACCACGCGCGCGTTGCAAGGCGTACGGCTCGTGAGCGTCGAGCTGCAAGTCCTTCAGGAGCTCTCTTGCGCCTTCCCAGTTAGGCTTTTTGTGGGCGTGCGCGTATGCGCCCAATACTCGATTCCAAGCCGACAGTCGACTCCACCCGGCGGTCTCTATCCACCGCTGGGGCTTGTTGTGTACGGATTTTTCAAGGCGCTGCGCTTTCTCCGGTTTCGTCCGGTGGACTCTTGATCGAGCGATTTGTTCGAGCGTGCATCGAAGCGAGGCCATCGCCCGGTCGTCGTCTTCCAACCACAGCCAGTATGCGGACCGCAACGTCGACGACACCAGAGCCAGTGGAGTCGATGCTGCTGGTAGCAGAGGACCGTTGCGTGTCCACAGAGCAGCAAGAGCTGCCAACTCGGCAACCACGATGTAGTTCGTCCCGCGCGAGGCCACCGAGTCAATGTTGAAATCGTCGCCTAGTTCGTCTCGCTCGGCGGCGAGGGCTCGTAGCGCAAACGATGCACTCGCCTGGCGATGAGCGCCGAAGGCTAAAGTCGCAAGCTCGTCGTCCCGATACAAGCGACCTGCGGGCCGATGATTCCAGGCCAGCGACTCGTACGTGGATCGTTGATCGTCTAGGTAGCGAACAAACACCGGCAAGAGGCCTTCATCGGGCGACAATGGCATGACTGTAGGCAATCTCGGCAGTACGAACGATGCCGAATAAGGGAGGGCATCATCTGGTGGTTCTTCACACGCGACGTCAGCCGACGGCCGTACGGCAAGGTTGATACTTGCTATCAACGTCACGGCGTCCTCGGGATCGCCCTGCCGATACAGGCCAGCAGCCGTCATGTACTGGATCTGGGTAAGGCTCAAGCTCAACGCGTCCGCTATGCAGTCCACCGCGCCGTATACGACACTTGGTACATCGAATCTGCTCAGGAGCGCGGCCGACTCCCACCACATGGCTTCCTCGAAGAGTCGCGCATGCATTATTTCGCTGAGAACGCCGTAGACGACGGCTGGGCATACTTCACGTCCGTTCGCCAGGACGACGTGCTTATGAGGTGCGGTTGGCTCCTCTGTGCTTGCGGAGCTGTCGTCGCCCTCGATATCTTGCGCAGTAGTCGGGTCTGCGTCGCCCTCGATGTTGGATGATTCCGGCGGTGCGCCAGGATTTGGCATGCGCTCGGCGTATGCGGTCCACGCACGCGCGATGAAGTCCTCCACTTTTTCAGACGGATGTTGCTCGACTCCGACGACAGGTGCCATGACCGCAGTCCATCGTTCGAGTTGTTGTCGGGCGATCGTGGCAGCGGCCACCACTTGTCCTGCGAGAAGCAGTCGGGTGGCCGCGACGCAGCTGTCCACTCCCCAACCGAGGTCGTGAGGCCATTTGCCATAATAGGCTGACGGTGCGCGATCCAAAGTGAGGTTCAGCTTGCGATGCGCGATATCCAGTATTGCTATCGGTGCCAGAAAAAGGATTGCTTCGAATCGGAATCCATCCGGCAGCTTCTCCGTGTTCTTCATCCTGACGTTGTGGCGCGCAATCAGAGTCTCGGCCAATCGATCGGGTCCAGATCCGCACATGCGCTCGTAATCGCGCACTTTGGTGCCGACTCGCCGTCCACGGTCATCTTTGCGCTTCGCTTTGCGTTCTGCGCTGCTCAGATGGTCCATATCGCCAGGCGACGGAATGCTTGCTCTGTCCATTCGTGCAGCCTACGAGGTCGAGCAATGCTAGGTCGCCGAATGCAGTCAGCCAGCTGTAGAGTGGTCCCAGCATGCACGACGCCTCCGGGGTGATTGAGGCGAGGTCTTGAATCGTTTTGGCCGGTGATCCGGGAAGTGCTATCGCAGGTATCGAAGCGGTCAATTCCGTAAGGTCTGCCGGGCAGCGGCGCGGCAGAATTGATGCGACAATAGGACTACTTAAAGTATCTGCCTTCTACTCTTCGCAGAGTTCGTTCTCATCGTTTGGAGGAATGGGTTGCTCAAGCGAAAAGGTGAATTACCTGCTATAATTGGTGGATGCCGGAAAAGCATCGGTAAATCTATTGAATGGAGGATCTATTTGAATCATGATAGATAAATTATACACCTTAGCGGCGATCATTGTTGCCGTGACAGAAGTAATTAAGGCAACAACGGGATTGGTTGTAGCAGCGTCTACATTGATCCCTTCGATATTAATGTTGATTTGCATTATTGCGGCGCTTTAATCGATGGAAAGACCCGTCACTCGACCTAGGGTGGCGGGTTTTCTGTATCTGTAATGTCGGTTTTCATGGTCGTGTTTTCGTTTCGGTCGGTCAGTGGTTAAGAATGCTGGTCGTGGCGACTTCGGCCAAGACGTCAATCCTGACAGACAGAATAGGCCTCTAAAATTCCAAATCCCACGCACGTTACAGCGTTCCGAGCAGTTCCATCCAGGGATAAAGCCGAGAGGTCAACCGGCCGGTGAACTAGCGAGTTCCTGAACGGGTAGTCGAACTGGAGTAGTTTGCGATCCGTTGGGTCAGCTGTTCTGCGACCGCCTCGGTGGAGGCGGGGTTCTGTCCGGTGATGAGCGTGTCGGTGATTTCGATGTGCTGCTGCCACGGGTGTCCTGCGGTGTACGTGCCGCCCCGGCGCTGGATTTCCTGCTCGACGGTGAAGGGGAGCGTGCCGAGCAGTCCTACATCGGCTTCCTCTTGGTCCGAGAAACTCGTCATCGTCAGGGCTGCATACGGCCACGTTGCTCCGGATGCTGTGTCGGCAAGCAACGCCGCAGTTCCATGGCAGACCGTCGCGATCGGGGTCCCCTCCCGTCGGAGCGCGCGGAGAAACTCTCCAACGTGAGAGTTCTTGTGCAGGTCCACCACTGGCCCGTAGCCGCCGGGCACAAAGATCCCGTCGACGGTAGAGGGGTCAACCGTTTCGAGCGCGGCCGGCGCGCGCAAATTTTCGCTCAGACCGGATAGGTACGTTCTGTACCCGTCAGGGTCTGGGCTGTGAGGGGCGTGCATGCTGTCGGGCTCGACGTGCGCAGCGCCGCCGCCGGGTGTCGCGATGATCGTCCGTATGTTTGCGGCCGTGAAGA
>NZ_NOZF01000046.1:1932-5205 GCF_002258565.1 Rhodococcus sp. 05-2254-6 | reverse complement strand
GTGTATTCGGTTGTGCTTGCTGAACAACTACTCGTGTGTTGTTTCAGATATTGCACAGTGGACGCGTAGCTTCTTTGTGGTAAGTCCTCGGCCTATTAGTACCAGTCACCTGCATCGGTTACCCGACTTCCAGTTCTGGCCTATCAACCCGGTGGTCTGCCGGGGGCCTTACCCCCTCGAGGGGGTGAGAAACCTCATCTTGGAACAGGCTTCCCGCTTAGATGCTTTCAGCGGTTATCCCTTCCGAACGTAGCCAACCAGCGGTGCTCCTGGTGGAACAACTGGCACACCAGAGGTTCGTCCGTCCCGGTCCTCTCGTACTAGGGACAGCCTTCCTCAAGTTTCTTACGCGCGCGGCGGATAGAGACCGAACTGTCTCACGACGTTCTAAACCCAGCTCGCGTGCCGCTTTAATGGGCGAACAGCCCAACCCTTGGGACCTACTCCAGCCCCAGGATGCGACGAGCCGACATCGAGGTGCCAAACCATCCCGTCGATATGGACTCTTGGGGAAGATCAGCCTGTTATCCCCGGGGTACCTTTTATCCGTTGAGCGACACCGCTTCCACTTGCCGGTGCCGGATCACTAGTCCCGACTTTCGTCCCTGCTCGACTTGTCAGTCTCACAGTCAAGCTCCCTTGTGCACTTGCACTCGACACCTGATTGCCAACCAGGCTGAGGGAACCTTTGGGCGCCTCCGTTACATTTTAGGAGGCAACCGCCCCAGTTAAACTACCCACCAGGCACTGTCCCTGAACCAGATCATGGTCCGAGGTTGAGGTATCCAATACGATCAGAGTGGTATTTCAACAACGACTCCACAGTAACTGGCGTCACCGCTTCACAGTCTCCCACCTATCCTACACAAACCGAACCGAACACCAATACCAAGCTGTAGTGAAGGTCCCGGGGTCTTTTCGTCCTGCCGCGCGTAACGAGCATCTTTACTCGTAATGCAATTTCGCCGAGTCTATGGTTGAGACAGCTGAGAAGTCGTTACGCCATTCGTGCAGGTCGGAACTTACCCGACAAGGAATTTCGCTACCTTAGGATGGTTATAGTTACCACCGCCGTTTACTGGGGCTTAAATTCTCAGCTTCGCTCTTACGAGCTAACCGGTCCTCTTAACCTTCCAGCACCGGGCAGGCGTCAGTCCGTATACATCGTCTTACGACTTCGCACGGACCTGTGTTTTTAGTAAACAGTCGCTTCTCACTGGTCTCTGCGGCCCCACCCAGCTCACACTGCAAGAGTGATCACCGGACGAGGCCCCCCTTCTCCCGAAGTTACGGGGGCATTTTGCCGAGTTCCTTAACCATAGTTATCTCGATCGCCTTAGTATTCTCTACCTGACCACCTGTGTCGGTTTGGGGTACGGGCCGTGTAACAACTCACTAGAGGCTTTTCTCGGCAGCATAGGATCACTGAATTCGCCTCAATCGGCTACGCATCACCTCTCAGGCTTGATGAACGGCGGATTTGCCTACCGTTCGCCCTACAGGCTTACACCAGTACAACCACTGACTGGCCCAGCTACCTTCCTGCGTCACCCCATCGCTTGGCTACTACCAGATCAGGTCCCACGCATCCACCCGCAGTCGATGTACCCGAAGGCACACGATCAACGAGATTCAGGGTGGTTAGTGTCACTGATTCACCATGGGCGCGGTTACACGGGTACGGGAATATCAACCCGTTGTCCATCGGCTACGCCTGTCGGCCTCGTCTTAGGTCCCGACTCACCCTGGGCGGATTAACCTGGCCCAGGAACCCTTGGTCATTCGGCGGACGAGTTTCTCACTCGTCTTTCGCTACTCATGCCTGCATTCTCACTCGCGCAGCCTCCACACCTGGATCACTCCGATGCTTCCATGGCTGCACGACGCTCCCCTACCCACCCACACACCTGGCTGAACCCTCGCAAGGGAACAGCGGGCTATTGTGTGAGTGCCGCAGCTTCGGTGGTGTACTTGAGCCCCGCTACATTGTCGGCGCAGGATCACTTGACCAGTGAGCTATTACGCACTCTTTCAAGGGTGGCTGCTTCTAAGCCAACCTCCTGGTTGTCTTCGCGACCCCACATCCTTTTCCACTTAGTACACGCTTAGGGACCTTAGCTGGCGATCTGGGCTGTTTCCCTCTCGACTACGAACCTTATCGCCCGCAGTCTCACTGCCACGCTCTCACTCACCGGCATTCGGAGTTTGGCTGATTTCGGTAAGCTTGTAGGCCCCCTAGACCATCCAGTAGCTCTACCTCCGGTGAGAAACACGTGACGCTGCACCTAAATGCATTTCGGGGAGAACCAGCTATCACGGAGTTTGATTGGCCTTTCACCCCTACCCACAACTCATCCCCTCAGTTTTCAACCTAAGTGGGTTCGGTCCTCCACGACGTCTTACCGTCGCTTCAACCTGGCCATGGGTAGATCACTCCGCTTCGGGTCTAGAACACGCCACTACACCACTTACGTGGATACGCCCTATTCGGACTCGCTTTCGCTACGGCTACCCCACACGGGTTAACCTCGCGACATGCCACTAACTCGCAGGCTCATTCTTCAAAAGGCACGCCATCACCAGCAACAGTAAACTGTTCACCAGCTTTGACGGATTGTAAGCGCACGGTTTCAGGTACTATTTCACTCCCCTCCCGGGGTACTTTTCACCTTTCCCTCACGGTACTAGTCCGCTATCGGTCACCAGGGAGTATTCAGGCTTATCGGGTGGTCCCGACAGATTCACAGCAGATTTCACGGGCCCGCTGCTACTTGGGTATCCGCAACGACAGTTGCAGTGTTTTCGTCTACGGGACTCTCACCCTCTACGACAGGCCGTTCCAGACCACTTCGACTAACACCACAATTTCTCACTGTCGGCCGATCCGGCAGAATCGACAATGCAAACCCCACAACCCTCCATACGCAACCCCTGCCGGGTATCACACGCACAAAGTTTGGCCTCATCCGCTTTCGCTCGCCACTACTCACGGAATCACTGTTGTTTTCTCTTCCTGTGGGTACTGAGATGTTTCACTTCCCCACGTTCCCTCCACACACCCTATATATTCAGGTGCAGGTAACACGACATCACTCGTGCTGGGTTTCCCCATTCGGACACCCTCGGATCACAGCTCGGTTGACAGCTCCCCGAGGCTTATCGCAGCCTCCTACGTCCTTCATCGGCTCCTGGTGCCAAGGCATCCACCGTACGCTCTTCATTACTTACAACAAAGATGCTCGCGTCCACTGTGCAATTCTCAAACAACACACA
>NZ_NOZF01000135.1:0-5348 GCF_002258565.1 Rhodococcus sp. 05-2254-6 | reverse complement strand
TTGATCCAGAGGGCGAAGCTTTTCAGTTGGCTGGAGGTGGCATTGGTGGTCAAGGCCCCGATTCTGGCGTCGTTTCGGGGGCGGATTTGCTCCGAGCCTGGCGGATGCGAGAACAGCAGATCCTGGCCGGGAGGGTGCATCTTCTCGAGGACCGCGATCGCCCTGGCGGCGGGAGCCCCGACGGTCCACTCGGCAGCGACTCCCCGAGGATCGGTTTCGCCCTTGAACGCCAGCCCGGTCAGTATCCACCGATAGGGGGTGCCGCCGGGATCGCGTGCGGTGCTAAGGCAACCGCGGCGTAGGTGTTTTATCTCGGCGTCCCGCATTCCGGAGAGGAACGCGATGACGATGTAGCAAGCGATGTGCAACATACGTTGTAGCTGCAGGTATCCGCTGCTGGAGTGCTGGTGCACGATGCCCGCGATCCACGGACGGCCGTGAAGTCGGCCCTCGATGGTCAGCGGTATCCAGGTGTGGTCGGTGACTCCGACTAGTGCCGCGCAGGCAAAGAGACGGTTGCGGATTGCTGGGTTGGTGTCGAGACCGTGTCTGCTCGTGCCGATCTCAGCGGCGATCTGTCGTAAGTTCGGGCGGCCTTGATGTCCGGGGAGCGGGTCGCCGTCGGCCTCGTGTTGCGCGAGGTAGTGTTCGAGCGCTTCGGCGGCACCGCTGTTGCGCCCGTACCGTCCGTTGGTGCGCTTGGATCGGTGGTGATCTCGGTGTGCGGCGGCGGTGAGGATGTCGCCGGAGAAGTCGTCGACGAAGCGGATCGCCCAGGTGATCAGCGGGCCCAGGACAGGTTCGGGGATGCGACCGGTGGCGTTCTCGGTGGCTCCAGTTTTGGACATGGTCCAGCCGTCGACGCGGCGCGGATCGAAGGTGAGCGTGTCGGTCAGGCATGTGCGATAACGCCAGAGCATGCATACCGCCCGTCGGGAGTTCTCGCGCGATCCGACTCCGACGGGCAAAGTCATCAAGTAGTGGTGGTAGTCGAGGACGTCGGCAGCGGTGAGCGAACTCAATGCCGGCGTCTGCTCTCGATCAGAGTGTGCCGGTGTGCGTTCGGCGAGCCAGTGCAGGAACTTGCGCACTTCGATGAAGGTGCCGCGGATTCCGACGGCAGACTGCCGCCGCTCGCCTGCGGGTAGCGGCCCGGACAGCATCGCCAGGCACAACTCTTTGGCCGGCAGACGGTAGCGGTCGGCGAGGGTGTCGAATGAGACGACCAAGGATCGGACATGTGCCTGTGCAACAGCAGGTTCCAATCGCCAGGCGTCGTCGCGGAATTGCGACGTCTCTGTGAGGGAGTAGCCGGGACGAAGCCACAAGCCGGCCAGGACGTGATGCTCGCCGAGTACCGGATCGGACAGGAGCGGGTCGCTAGCTGGTACCGGGGTGACGGCGATCGGGTTGCTCATGGGTGCTCCCAGGGGTCTTCGGCGAGTTCGAGGAGGCACTCGGGTGCCTCGTCTTTCGCCGAGTCGAGTTGTGCGGCAGTGAACTTCGGGTAGATGTCGTGGTGGATCGCAGTCCAGGTCGGCCCGTAGCGCGTCCACCAGGTCTGCTCGTCGAGTTCGGTGCGTCGCGTGGACAAGGTCGACGTCAGCGCGGTGATAGCGGGTAGATGCGTCGTGGTGACGACGCAGTTGCCGCAGTGGAAGCAGTCCAGGAACGACACCCGTCGACACGCACGTCCGGTGACAGGGTGCGCGGAGGAGTCGGCGCATGCTGTCCAGGCACCCTCCTCTCCTGCAGATGGTTCATCGGCGTCGGTGTCGGCGAGCACCTCGAGTTCCGTGACGCCGTGTTCGGCCAGGATGTGGGTATGTGCGGACAGGGCCGCTGATTCGGCATCGCGGAGAGCCTCGGACATCGTCTGGCGCGCCCACTCTTTGGCGGTGGGATCACCACGAAGGTAGTGGCTGAACAGCACTTCGACGCTGTTCGATCGGGCAGCCGAGGGCAGATGTCCACCGACGGATCGAGTGCGGCGTACTTCGACACTGGTGCGAACGCGGCGCATGTCCAGCCCCAGCGGTGCGCTGTGTCCGGAAACGTCTGGGTCGAAGTGCAGTTCTCGCAGTCTGCTCCATTTCGCGAAGGTGGCGCGGCCGGCGAGGGATTGCGCGAACGGGTTGTGATGTTCGGAGACGGTTCCACGATCGTGGTTGGTGTTGCGCCACGACGACCAGAGTGCGGCCGTATCGCTCAGTGCCCGTCCACGTTCCATGAGGCGGTGCAGCAGCAGGTACAGACCGCCGGGGGTGTGCAGTTCTCGGTGCGGCGGTCCGATTTCCCAGGTCACGGTGTCGTGCCATCGGTTCGGGCCGTTGCGTCGTTTGCTCAACTGGACTTCTACCGCTCGGTCACCGACGATCCGATGCTCGGCGGGTAGTTCTTTGAGGGCTTCGACGTTGCGGCCGGTGACTGCAACGAACAAGGTCAGCAAGGGTGCGAGATCGTCGCGTGTGACGAACAGCTGGCCGGCCCACGCTGTGCGGCGGTGACGGTGCGCGACGATTCGTCCGCCGGTTACCGGGACGATGCCGGTGGCCGCCATACGCGAGACCATGTGCTCGAACTCCGTCGACGGCTCCACACCTGACGCAGCCATAGCCGTGACTGCGTCGTTTCCTGCAGTGATGCGTCTACGAATTTGCGCGACGTCGGTACGAGCGGCATCGAGGATGCGCGCGAACTCGCCGTCGGAATACCCGGTCAGAGAAGTGAACGTGCCTTTCCCCGCCGGGGTGCTGAGATGGTCGAGCACCTCGGCATTGAGTTGGTTTGCTAGCGGAGGCAGCCGAAGAAGCAGGCGGAGCTCACTGAGTTCGGCTGTGCACGTGGCGACTGTTCGCGGGGTGTCGATCCTGGTGAGGAACATATCGACGTGTGCCACGGTCAAGTCAGCCGGTGCAGCGGGGCTGTTGTCGAGACTCTCGAGGAAACGCATTAGCCGTGCGGCAAACGAGAACACGGTCGTTGCCGAACTGTGGGTCCGTCTGTCGCCGGCAGGACCGATACGGAGCGCCAAGGCTTCCGCGACCGGAACGTGCCAGCTCGGCATGGCCAGGACCTCGACGTCGAACGTTTCGGTGCGTCCGTCGTCGCCGTGAAAGTCGACGACCAGAGACGAAACCGAGGACGCAACGGATGGCGGGGCGTAGCTTCCGGGCGTAGGAAGTGGGGCGTGCATCCCGGGGTGAGTTCGCGATTCGGTCACAGCACGACACCGCTGGCCGGGAGAGTCGTTACGTCGTCGGTACTGGCCGGGTCCGGGGTGAAGACGTCCCAATCATCGGGCACAAGTGCCATTCTCGTCTCCATCTCGAGTTCGGCGAGTGCGTGGAGGTAGATCTGTGTGGTCACCACGGATCGATGACCGAGTCGGCACCGTACCCAGTCGAGCGGGTCGCCGAAGATGCGGGTGTAGTGCCCGCGCTGCTCCGGTCCCAGCGCGCCGAGGGCAGCGATGTGACCGCGTTGAAGCTGTTCGAGGGTGATGACGGCGAACGTGTGCCTGAGCATGTGGGCGTGCGCTGCCAGCGGGACACCGGCGCGCTGGCAGCGGGTGTTGGCCTCGGCGAACATCTTCTTCCAGGCGGCAACCGACAGTGGCATACCGTGCTCGCCGAGCCAGAACGCGGCGGGTTCGAGACCGCCGGGGCGCGCGATCAACAAACTTTGTCGCTCCGACCAATTCAGTTCCGAGACTTTAATGGTCCGTTTCAGTGCTGCACCCGTGATGTGCGTGGCGATCGCATGTTCCGGATCTTCCACCACCAGAGGGTGCCGGATGCGCTCGTACCGTTGCTTTTCCTGGGCTGCGGCGATGACGTTGGCTCGGTCGAAGGCACTGTAAGTAGCCAGATCACGGACGAGGGATGCCGGGACGTAGACCCACCGTGCGGAGCGGCCTTTTGCAATAGCACCGGGAAGCCAAAATCGTTGATAACCATTCTGATTCGTATCGATGTGTGGAAGCTCCAGCACGGTGAGAGCAGATTGTTCCGAGATCCGAAGTCCTGTCCGGACCATCACGTCGCAGTAGGTCGCGTTACGCCCCGACCACCGGCCACGAAAACCTTCTCGCGGCATCCCCCAGCTGTCGAATCCGCGAATACCGACGTCGCGCCATCTGCGATAGTCGGCAAGGGGGAGCCATTGGATGCGGTCCCGGCCGCCGTCGTGACTGTAGGTCGCCGGGCGGAGCTCGTCGGACCGCCGCGAGACCGCGTAGCCGGTGTGTGCAGGAGCGGGCCGTCGCCAGGTCTGGGGGATCGGATTGACTGGAACGTGGCCGGCGGCGTGTGCCCAGCGGTAGAACCTGTTCACTGCCGCCACTTCACGGTTCCATGTGTTGCCGGACACGCGTGGGCCGCGGGGATCGTGTCGACGCCAATGCAGATACGAGAGGTGATCACTGTCGGTGATGTCCCGCCAATGACGTTTGCAGTCAATGTGGTTGACGAAAGTGAGGAAGCTCGCGAGGTCGCGTGCGTACCCGATCTGTGTCGTTGCGGCCATGGTGACCATCGCTGTGGTGCGAAAGAAATCGTTCAGGTCGGTGTCGTAGTCGAAAGCGGGCGAGAGCAAGAAGGGAGTGCCCTGAGTCTGGCGAGTCTCTGCGAGCCAGTCCGTCCAGTCATCGGCGCGGGTGCGGTTGTCTGCAGTAGGTGAAGAGCGGGAATTGGGTAGCTCTGCGGCAGTAGTGCGAACATGCCATCGGCTGCTTGTCATCGCCGCTCATGATCCGGTCAGTGACCGAGTATGCACAAGATTTGCTGCCTAAGTTTCAAAATTCCGATCGGGAACGGCAAGGGGTACCTTCAGCTCTTATGACGGTCGTTCATCTTGTGTCTATTGTCCAAGGTTGATTTAGAGGCTGCCTGCGATCAACGACTCCGGCGGTTGTGTGCGGACTCGATCGCCTGCCCGGGAGAAGCGTGCCGCCGGCTGGAAGATGCGCCCCTGCTCGGGGAGGTCGAAGCGAACGAGGTCAAGTGTAAATTCGAGACGGTGAATGTCCCGACGTGGCAACAACTCACAGCGCGCAATGCCGCGGCGACCGACCTCAACATGTCAGGCTCGCTGCACGTTGTCGGTGTGACCGACACAGGCTTCGTCGACGACCGTTTCGAGTTCCGCTACGGCCGGGGTGACCGCTGGTGGGTCGAACGCAATGGCGAGATCGTCTACTCATCGTCGAGCTCCACTGATACGGTCCCCGTCGCCCGCATCGATGGACAGATGGTCCACCAACGCACCACCAGCCTGATCCGCCTCGGCGCACTGTTCACCCCGCGAGATCTCTTCGGCCCGCGTTCACTCCTGACTCGGCGCACACC
>NZ_NOZF01000164.1:0-5356 GCF_002258565.1 Rhodococcus sp. 05-2254-6 | reverse complement strand
CTCGAAGAAGATCTCGTTCGACGCGATTTCACCGTCAACGCCATGGCAGTACGTCTCGGCGCGGACGGTGCCCAGGAATTCGTCGATCCGCTCGGCGGTATGGACGCGTTACTCGAGGGCGTTCTCGATACTCCCTCGGCACCGGAGGTCTCGTTCGGAGACGATCCCCTGCGCATGCTGCGGGCCGCGCGGTTCGTCTCCCAGCTGGGGTTCACTCTGATGCCACGGGTGCACCGGGCCATCGAGGACATGGCGGAGCAGATCGACCGCATCACCGCCGAGCGAATCCAGGTGGAGCTGGACAAGCTGATCCTCGGCGAGCACCCGATCGACGGCATCGACGTGATGTGCGAGACGGGCCTGGCGCAGCGGATCATCCCCGAGGTGCCCAACATGAAGCTCGAGATCGACGAGCATCACCAGCACAAGGACGTGTACACCCACTCGCTGACCGTGCTGAAGCAGGCCATCGATCTCGAGGACGGCGATCCGGACCTCGTATTGCGTTGGGCCGCACTGCTGCACGATATCGGCAAGCCCGATACCAAGCGAAACGAGCCGGGCGGCGGAGTCAGCTTCCATCATCACGAGGTCGTCGGTGCCAAATTGGTGCGAAAGCGCATGCGCGCCTTGAAGTATTCCAAGAAGATGATCGAGGATGTCTCGCATCTGGTGTTCCTGCATCTGCGTTTCCACGGCTACGGCAAGGGCCAGTGGACCGATTCGGCCGTGCGGCGCTACGCCACGGACGCCGGCGAGCTACTGCCCAAGCTGCACAAGCTGGTTCGGGCCGACTCGACCACGAGGAACAAGCGTCGAGCCGCCGCGTTGCAGGCCACCTACGACGACCTGGAAGAACGCATCGCCCGCATCGCCGAGCAGGAGGATCTGGCGCGGGTGCGGCCCGACCTCGACGGCAACGCGATCATGGAGTTGCTGAACATCCCGGCCGGACCCGACGTGGGCAAGGCATGGAAATTTCTGAAGGAACTGCGTCTCGACCGCGGACCGCTCTCCCGCGAGGACGCGGAGGCCGCGCTGCTCGAGTGGTGGCCCACGCAGTAGGAGCGGCTGCGCCGCATGTGCACGAAACCTCGTAGCCTGCTACGAGTTTCCGCTCACGACGAGCGAAGCTCGGCCTTGACCAGATAGACGTTGTAGCTGTCCCACTCCGAGATCGTGAAGTACAGCTCGTTCGCCGTCGACCACGGGTGAACGAAGCCGCCGTAGGTCTTGGGGTACTCGGCGGTGTCGATCAGGGTGGTCGGCGCGGTCCACTGACCTTGCGGTGAATTCGATTCGCGCAGAACGATATCGCCGCGCAGCGGATCGAGATACGTCATCCGCCAGAGGCCACGGACCTCGTCGTGATGGACCGACAGTTCCCCGGCCATACCGTCGGCGATGGGGGTGGCCTCGTTCGATCCGACGGGAGCCCAGGTGCCGTTCACCCAGTACTGGTAGGCGGTCTTGTTCAACACGTCGGCGTTCGGGACGCGGGCGAGCCCGACCTGTCCGGCGCGTCCGTTGACGGTGCCGAACATGTAGACGTACTCCCCCGCCGGGACCATCGTCGACACCTGGAACTTGGAGAAGCCGAAGACGTTGTCCCACTTGGCATGCTCGTCTTTGACCCAGGTGGAACCGTTGTCGTCCGAGTAGGCGATGCCGCCGTAGTTGGTCCACCACATGCCGGGAATCGTGCTCCAGCGCCTGATGGACATGTACGACATGTACTGCCGGTCGTCGATCGCGAAACCGGACGTGGGGATGACCGTCGTCTCCCAATTCTTTACCTTGCGCGACGGCAGCAGTTCGGCTGCGTGACAACGGGAATCCTGCACCATGGAGTCCAGGGTCATGCCGTCGGACAGGTCGGTGTCGGTGCTGTGGCCGAGTGCGTTGGAACGCCAGTCGTCGCCACCCACGACGCCGAATTCCCACCCTTTGCCGAAGGAATCGCCGAAGGCCACGGCGACTTCACCGGGCTTGCTCTCCCACATGATGCCGAGGTCGGTTCCGTTCACCTGCCAGCGCTTGTCGGTGCGGTTCTCCGATCCCGGTCCGGTCAGCTGGGAGACGACCTCGACGTTTCCGACGGCAGGTGCTCCGGGCGGCACCGTCGTGGGTCCTGGCTCCGCTGGGTTGACGGCGGACGCGGGCGGCAGCGTTCCCGGGGCAGCGGGGCCGGGAATCGGGATCGGAATGGTCTCGGGTTGCGGGTCGATCTCGATGCGCGGGAACGGCAGATGGTCTGCCGAGCCCGTTGCCGGCGTCGGTGCATCGGTGTCGTCGGTGAGATCGGGGCACGGGTCCGCACACGGGTCGGTCAGCGGCTCGGCCTGTACGCGGGTGTTGTTCGGGGCCGGATCGGGAACCGGTACGAGTTCCACCGACGGATAGGGCACGGGAATCACCACACGATCCGGCAACGGCGGCAGCTGGGGCGGATTACCCGGCCCGATGGGCTCGGGTGGGTAGTCCTTGGGGTCGAATCCTGTTTCGCCACAGGAGTTCACCGGCGGAGGCGGCGCCGCGAACGCCGGTGGTGCAGCGAGAACGGCCGTACCTGCGGCGACCGCGAGTATGCAGCCGAGTGACGCCGAGCGGCCGTGCATGCGGTGCCCCCGTGTTCTCCGACGAAACCCATCGGTCCGATACGGAAAGATACACCACGTCAGCGGCGTGTGCGCCCGGTGTTCACCACCGCTGCGGCCAGGCCGAGGGCGTAGATACCTGCCCCGACGAACACCAGGATGTGCACGGTGGGGTCCTGGCTCAGATCGGTCGTGTCGGGGCCGACGGCGAAGGCCGCCGCAGCGAGGGCGGCGACGAAGGCGACGTTGAACACGGTGTCCTGCAACGCGAAGACGCGTCCGCGATGGGCGTCGTCGATCTCGATCTGCATGGCAGCGTCGCCACTGAGTTTGACGGTCTGCCCGGCGATGCCCAGGAGGAAGGCTCCGATCAGCAAGCTGGTTTGCGTCAGGCCCGAGACGGCACCGAGCTGCGCCACGATGGCGAGCACAAGTGCGGCAGCGATCGTGCGGGTGCGTCCGAACCGGGGAACGGCGAAGGGGGTGATCAGGGCGGCGAGGAACATGCCGACCGCCGAGGCACCGACGGCGATGCCGAAGCCGGCAAGGCCGCCGGGCAGGGTGCTGCTCGTCGTTTCGCGGAGAACCAACACCATGATCAGAGTGTTGATGCCGAACACGATGCGGTGCGCGCCGATGCCGAGCATCGCGGTCGTGACACCGGCGGACCGCCAGACGGCCTGCGCACCCGATTTCAGCCCTTCAGCAACGTCTTTCAGTGGACTGTCGGTGCGGCTCTCGATGCCCGGGCCGAGGGATCGTGGTCGGAACCGCGCGGCGGCGAGCGCCCCGACGACCGACCCGGTGGCCGAGAGACCCACGGCGACACCCGAGCCGAAATCCCCGGCACCGATCACGCCGATCACCGCTACGGCGAGGCCCGCACCTGCCGCTGCGAAACCGGATCCGACGGTGGCCAGCACCGAGTTCATCGGTACCAGCCACGATTGCCGAACCACGTGCGGCAGTGATGCCGACGCTCCCGCGAGCACGAACCGACTGAGCCCTACGGTGGCCAAAGCCAACAGCAACAACGGTGTGGCGTCCTCCCCGGCGCACAGCAGGATTGCGGTGGCGACGATCAGCACCATACGAACGATGTTGGCCCACAGCAGGACCGATCGGCGATCCCAGCGGTCGAGAAGCGCTCCGGCGAACGGACCCACCAAGGAATACGGGACCAGCAGCACCGCGAATCCGGCCGCGATCTCGGCCGGATTGGTCGCGCGCTCGGGGTTGAAGAGAATGGCACCACTGAGCGCGGCCTGGAACAACCCGTCGCCGAACTGACCGGCGAACCGAATGGTCGTCAGCTTGCCGACCCCCGGAGACTCACGCAGTCGGGTACGGAAGGAAGCGTCGCTCACCGACGGGACTTTAGCCCCCGCCCGTCATGCGGAGACGGCGGGCGTCGAGGCTGTCCACCACGCCATCGTTGCGGCTGTGCCGTCGGCGAGTGGGGTGGGCTGTAGCCCGAGGATCGCCTCGCTGCGGCTCGAGTCGAGAAGGTAGGGATAGCGGAACTGGTAGAGGGTGTCGCCGAGCTCCTTCATCGGACCGGGCACCGCGCTCAGCAGTCGTAGTGCCCAGGCCGGAATGGCACCGACCTTCGGAGTCGGCAGATCTGCAGCAGCCGAGAACATCTCGATCATCGTGCGCTGCGAGACCGCGGGCGCGGTGGGCGCATGCAGGACGGTGTTCCACATCGACGGGGACGCCGCGGCCGTGAGCATGGCGGCTGCCAGATCCGGGACGTAGGTGAACGAGTGAGGAAGGTCGGCGGAGGCGAGGACGCGGACCGGCTTTCCGGCGAGAATCGGCGAGATGACCCGCTCACCCATGTGCGAGATGATCACCCGAGGCCCGTAGAAGTCCGACGCCGCGACGCTCACGGTGGGGGTTGCGTGCGCATCACGCGCGGCCAGAAGTTCGGTCCGCACTCCCAATTTTCGGAACGTCGCCTCGCGGGGTGAGTCCTCGCGTATCGGACCGTCGACCCGGCCGTAGGCGTACAGACTTTCGGGAAACGCAACGACGGTGCCCGCGGCCGCGTCGAGCACGCGGTTCTCCATGGCGACGAGCTTGTTCCGCCACACCGTGTTCTCGTAGGCGACGTGGGTGCAGTGGTAGACGGCGGTGGCGCCGTCGAGGTGTCGACGGAGATCGTCGGATTCGATGTCGACTGCGCGGCGTTCGATCATCGGGTGCTCGGGTCCGCTGCCGGATCGGGTGAGGACCCGTACCGAATGCCCCTGCGCAGCAAGCTGTTCGGCGACCGTCCAGCCGACGGGTCCGGCTCCGGTGACGACGTGAAGTTCGGTCATGATCGCTCCATTCGAGGAAAACGAGAGCGGTGCTCTCTGTTATGAAGAGTGTGCACCCACGGCGGAGATAATGCAAGAGCACTGCTCTCTGAAAAGAGCAGCAGTTACAGTGGCAGCCATGGCGAGCACTCCCCGCACCCGAGCCCGCGCCCAGACCCTGGCCGATATCACGCGCATCGGCCGCGAACACCTGGCTGCCGACGGTGCCGCGGCCCTGTCGTTACGCGCTGTCGCGCGGGACCTCGGTGTCGTCTCCTCGGCCGTCTACCGATACGTCGCCAGCCGCGACGAGCTGCTGACGCTGCTCGTCGTCGACGGATACACCGAGCTCGGAGACACCGTCGACGCAGCGGTGGACGCGGCCGACGGACCCAAGGAGAAGTTCTTGGCTCTCGGCCGGACGGTGCGGCAGTGGGGACTGCGGGAGCCGGCGCG
>NZ_NOZF01000038.1:0-5451 GCF_002258565.1 Rhodococcus sp. 05-2254-6 | reverse complement strand
TAGAGCGCGTCAACGTGACCGACACCACCGGCGCGACCGTCGACACCGCAGAGCTGTTCGGCAGCCCCGCCGATGCTCCCGACGAGGTCGAAGCAGCAGATTCTTCCGAGGGCGAACAAGAGAAGTAACGCTCACAGCGAACGACGGCGGTTCCGGGACTCCGGAGCCGCCGTCTTTCGTTAGTGTCTGTGTCAGGAACCAACGATTTGTTATGGAAAAGGCAGGTACCGTGACTGTTCAGAATCCGGCGGCTTCGCACCAGCAGAGTCCCGTCATGACTTCGGCTGCAGCAGGGCTGAATCTCAGCGACTCCGTGTACGAGCGTCTGCTTCAAAACCGCATCATTTTCCTCGGTACCCAGGTCGACGACGACATCGCCAACAAGTTGTGCGCTCAGATCCTGCTGCTTTCGGCCGAGGACCCCACTCGCGACATCGCGCTGTACATCAACTCGCCCGGTGGCTCGGTCACCGCGGGTATGGCCATTTTCGACACGATGGAATTCGCCGAGTGCGACATCGCGACCTACGGAATGGGTCTGGCGGCCTCGATGGGTCAGTTCCTGCTCTCGGCCGGTGCCAAGGGCAAGCGCTACGCCCTGCCGCACGCGCGCATCATGATGCACCAGCCCTCGGCCGGTATCGGCGGCAGCGCCTCCGACATCGCCATCATGGCCGAGCAGTTCGCGCACACCAAGCGCGAGATGGCAGAGCTGATCGCCCTGCACACGGGTCAGACCGTCGAGCAGATCACCGAAGACTCCGATCGTGACCGCTGGTTCACGGCGCAGGCCGCCAAGGAATACGGGTTCGTGGATCACGTCGTCAGCCGTGCGCGGCAGGCCGGCGGAATCGGCGAGTAATTCGGCCGCTCCCGGCGACCCTCGATCACTTACATCTTGGAGAAACGATGACAAACCTGTTCGACCCCAATCAGCTGCCGTCCTCCCGATACATCCTGCCCTCCTTCGTCGAGCACTCCAGCTACGGCGTGAAGGAATCGAACCCGTACAACAAGCTGTTCGAGGAGCGCATCATCTTCCTCGGCGTCCAGGTCGACGACGCGTCCGCCAACGACGTCATGGCGCAGCTGCTGGTGCTCGAGGGCCTCGATCCCGATCGAGACATCACGATGTACATCAACTCGCCCGGTGGATCGTTCACTTCGCTGATGGCGATCTACGACACGATGCAGTACGTCCGTGCCGATGTCGCGACCGTCTGCCTCGGCCAGGCTGCGTCTGCCGCGGCCGTCCTGCTCGCCGCCGGCACTCCCGGTAAGCGTGCAGCACTGCCCAACGCACGCGTGCTGATTCATCAGCCGTCGAGCGGTGGAATTCAGGGCCAGGTGTCCGACCTGGAGATCCAGGCCGCCGAGATCGAGCGCATGCGTCGACTCATGGAGACCACCCTCGGCCGCCACACCGGCAAGGATCCCGACGTCATCCGCAAGGACACCGATCGCGACAAGATCCTCACCGCGGAACAGGCCAAGGACTACGGGATCATCGACACCGTGTTCGAGTACCGCAAGCTCTCTGCCCAGAAGTAGCAGAGCGACCACCACCGGTCGGACCGTGTAGGTCCGGCAGAAGAATCCGACGCCGGGTGTGAGTGCAGAACTCCACCCGGCGGTCGCGATCGGCGACCCGAATGGCGCAATCGGTGAAATCGGGTGGCGAATCACCGGAAACAACCCGCCCATGTTCGGCGAACACGGGTACCGTCGCATCCAAGAACTCGGTCGACCGAAGTCGGCATGACGACAGACCGAGAAGTAGCCCACGAAGGTTTCGGCCACACCCGGTCGGCGTGGGTCGTACGCGGACAAGGAAGTAGGAACCTCCGAATGGCACGCATCGGTGACGGTGGCGATCTGCTGAAGTGCTCCTTCTGCGGCAAGAGCCAGAAGCAGGTCAAGAAGCTCATCGCTGGACCAGGGGTGTACATCTGCGACGAGTGCATCGACCTGTGCAACGAGATCATCGAAGAGGAGTTGGCCGAATCGAGCGAAGTCAAGCTCGACGACCTCCCCAAGCCCTCCGAGATCAAGGACTTTCTCGAGAACTACGTGATCGGTCAGGACGCTGCCAAGCGCACATTGGCCGTTGCGGTCTACAACCACTACAAGCGCATCCAGGCCGGTGACAAGGCGCGCGACGTGCGCGGCGAATCCGTCGAACTGGCGAAGTCGAACATCCTGATGCTCGGACCGACGGGGTGCGGAAAGACGTACCTCGCGCAGACCCTGGCGAAGATGCTCAACGTGCCGTTCGCCATCGCCGACGCCACCGCCCTGACCGAGGCCGGATACGTGGGCGAGGATGTCGAGAACATCCTGCTCAAATTGATCCAGGCCGCGGACTACGACGTCAAGCGCGCCGAGACCGGCATCATCTACATCGACGAGGTCGACAAGATCGCTCGCAAGAGCGAGAACCCGTCGATCACGCGCGACGTGTCCGGCGAAGGCGTGCAGCAGGCGCTGCTCAAGATCCTGGAAGGAACACAGGCCAGCGTGCCGCCGCAGGGCGGTCGTAAGCATCCGCATCAGGAGTTCATCCAGATCGACACCACCAACGTGCTCTTCATCGTGGCCGGTGCGTTCGCCGGACTGGAGAAGATCGTGTCCGATCGGGTCGGCAAGCGCGGGCTCGGCTTCGGAGCCGAGGTTCGCTCCAAGGCCGAGATCGACACCCAGGATCACTTCGCCGAGGTCATGCCCGAGGATCTGATCAAGTTCGGTCTGATCCCCGAGTTCATCGGTCGACTGCCGATGATCGCGTCGGTGACGAATCTGGACAAGGAATCGCTCGTGACGATTCTGTCGGAGCCGAAGAATGCGTTGGTCAAGCAGTACCGACGCCTGTTCGACATGGACGGCGTCGAGCTCGAGTTCACCACCGAGGCCCTCGAAGCAATTGCCGACCAGGCGATTCTCCGTGGAACCGGTGCCCGTGGACTGCGCGCCATCATGGAGGAAGTTCTGCTGCCGGTGATGTACGACATCCCGAGCCGCGACGACGTCGAGAAGGTCGTCGTGACTGCCGAGACGGTGAACGACAACGTGCTGCCGACCATCGTGCCGCGCAAGCCCGAGCGTCCGGAGCGCCGCGACAAGTCCGCCTGATACGGCCGATCGAACTGCTGGACAACGACGAATCCCCGACCTCATCCGCGAGGTCGGGGATTTTTCGTTCTCGTCGTGGTCAGCCGATGATCACGGCGTGCGCACCGGGGGCGGCGGTCACGGCGGGAAATCGGCTCGATACCAGCGGGTCGTGGCCGGGTACGAAAATGCCGGGGTCGGCGGCGAGCTCACGGATTCGATCGAAGGCTCCGTACATGTCCGGCAGCGCGTGCAGGATCGCGAACGGGCTGTCGTCCTCGATGTTCTCGTAGAAATGACTGGCGTCCGAGGCCAACACCACCGGGCCGCGGTCGGTGTGCACTCTGACCACTTGCATGCCTGCGGTGTGTCCGCCGACGGCGTGTACCGACAGCCCTGGGAACAGGTCGATATCGCCGTCGACGAGGTCGAGCCGGGTGCCGCGATCGGCGGTTCGGATGTGTTCGGTGTCGGCCTGCGAGTGCAGCCACCGTTCTCGGGTGATGCGGGCGGCCCACGGCCCGGTCCAGTATTCGAGTTCTCTGCGCTGCACCACGTATCGCGAAGACGGGAGATCCGCGACGACCCCGGTGTGGTCGTAGTGCAGGTGGGTCAGGATGCAGGTGTCGATGTGATCCGGTGTCAGCCCCAGTTCGCCGAGCAGTTCGATGGGTGACCCGTGATAGTCGAGCCCGTCCTTCGATTCGGCTGTGGACCGGGACATTCCGGCGTCGATCAACACCGTGCTGGTCTTCGAGACAGCGAGCCACACGTAGTAGGCCACCGTCTGGCTTTCGGTGCTGCGCTCGTCGCGTTGGTGAAAGAGAGTGCTGCGCAATGCCGTTCGAGTGGCATACTGCAGGGCGAGCACCGTCCAGGTGCCTGCCGCTGCAGGTCGAAGTGCGTCGATCACGATCTCGATCAGACCGACGCGGCGCGTGCGCTGTCGGTGGTGCGAGTCCGAAGACCGAGCTCGTCGGTGGGGGTACGGAAGGTCTCCTTCGACGTGGCGACGATGACGACGTTGATGGTGCAGAAGACCGCGGTGACGATCGCGACGGGTAGCCACGCGCCGACCTCGGCTCCGGCGATCGCTCCTGCGATGGTCGGCGCGAATCCTGCGATGGCGAAGCCGATCTGGGTTCCCAGTGCGGTTCCGGTCAGGCGAACCCGGGCTGGGAACATCTCACCGTAGAACGAGGGCCAGACGCCGCCGGTGGCGCTGTGCACGAAGCCGAACATCACGATGCCGAAGACGAAGATGAGGACGTAGTTGCCGCTCGAGATCGACCACAGGTAGCCGAACATCAGGATCGCGCAGCCGATGGAGCCGAACAGAAACACCGGCTTGCGGCCGATGCGATCCGACAGGGCACCGAAGAATGGCAATGCGAAGAGGGCGACGACGTTGGCAAGAACGCCCACCCACAGCATCGGGGTGCGCTCGAGGCCGACGGTGTTGACGGCGTAGGACAGCGCGTAGACGGTGAAGATGGTGCTGACGGAGGCGATGACAGCGGCGAGCATCACGCGAAGAACGGCCGAGCGATGGTTGCTGAGCAATTCGGCGACGGGCAGGCGCTGCGGTTCGGTGGACGCAACTTCTTCCTCGAAGACCGGGGTCTCGTCGAGCGATCGGCGGATGACGAAGGCGGCTACGACGACGAAAGCGCTGAGGAAGAACGGGATTCGCCAGCCCCAGCTGAGCAGTGCTTCCTCGGGGAGCATGGCGACGGGCAGGAACACTGCGGTGGCGAGAATCTGTCCGCCCTGGGTGCCGCTGAGGGTGAAGCTGGTGAAGAATGCGCGCCTGTCGTCCGGGGCGTGTTCGAGCGTCATCGAGTTGGCCCCGGCTTGCTCACCGCCGGCCGAGAATCCCTGGCACAGGCGAAGCAGCACCAGGATGATGGGCGCGGCGATGCCGATGGATTCGTACGAGGGCAGGACGCCGACGCCGAGGGTCGCGATACCCATCAGCAGGACGGTGGCGACCATGACCTTCTTGCGTCCGTAGCGATCACCGATGTGGCCGAGGACCAGCGCGCCGAGCGGCCGTGCGAGGTATCCGACGCCGAAGGTGGCCAGGGCCAGCAGGGTTCCGGTCGCCGGGTTGGACCCTGGGAAGAACACGCGGCCGAAGACGAGTGCGGCTGCAGTGCCGTAGATGAAGAAGTCGTAGTACTCGAGGGCGCTGCCGACCCATGCGGCGGTCGCCGCTTTGCGCGGGTTCGCCCCGGGGCGAAGCGGCGTCGGGTGGGAGCCAGGGGTGTGCGAATCCATCGTTCTCGTGTCTCTCTTCGTGAGGCGGGGGAGCTCGGGCGCTGGTCGACGACGCATTCTCGG
>NZ_NOZF01000057.1:0-5459 GCF_002258565.1 Rhodococcus sp. 05-2254-6 | reverse complement strand
TCGACGACGCCGCGCATCCGGATGGAGCCGCGACCGGTCGAATACGCGTCCTGAATACCCTGGCCGCCGACGATGAGTCCGTGGGTGGGGAAGTCTGGGCCCTTGACGCGTTCCATGCACGCGGCAAGGGTTGCTTCCTCGTCGGCCTCGAAGTTGTCCAGCGCCCAGAACACCGCATCGCCCAGTTCGCGAAGATTGTGCGGCGGGATGTTGGTGGCCATACCGACGGCAATACCGTTGGAGCCGTTCATCAACAGGTTCGGCACGCGCGACGGAAGTACCGTCGGCTCTTGGGTTTTGCCGTCGTAGTTGGGGATGAAGTCGACGGTTTCCTCGTCGATGTCGCGCAGCATCTCCATCGCCAGCGGGGTCAACCGGGCTTCGGTGTATCGCATGGCGGCGGCACCGTCGTTGCCACGTGAACCGAAGTTGCCCTGGCCGTCGACGAGTGGGTACCGCATCGACCACGGCTGAGCCAGACGCACCAGTGCGTCGTAGATCGAGGTGTCGCCGTGGGGATGGTAGTTACCCATCGTTTCGGCAACGGGGCGTGCGGATTTGACGTAGCTGCGGTCGGGGCGGAAGCCCGAGTCGTACATCGCATACAGGACACGACGGTGCACCGGCTTGAGGCCGTCACGCACCTCGGGCAGGGCACGACCGACGATGACGCTCATGGCGTAATCGATATAACTGCGCTGCATTTCCTGCTGGATGTCGACCGGATCGATCCGGTCTCCGCCCTCGGCGTTGGTGGTCGAACCCGGCGGGGGTCCTACCGGCGGTTCGGTGATGTCAGACATGCAAATCTCCTCGAGAAACGGTCACCTCCACGCACCGAGAAACCTCATCGGTGCGTGAAGGGAAGTGACTAAACGTCAAGAAAGCGAACATCTTTCGCGTTGCGGGCAATGAAGCTTCGGCGTGCGGAGACGTCCTCGCCCATCAGGACGCTGAACAATTCGTCGGCCGCGGCCGCGTCATCGAGGGTGACCAGACGCAGGACTCGCACAGCCGGGTCCATCGTGGTTTCCCACAGCTCCTTGGCGTTCATCTCGCCGAGGCCCTTGTAGCGCTGGACGCCGTCCTCGACGTTGATCTTGCGCTTGTTGGCGATGCCGGCCTCGAGCAGTCCGTCGCGTTCACGATCGGAGTAGGCGAAGTCGGGTTCACCGCGGCTCCACTTGAGCTTGTACAGCGGCGGCATGGCGAGGTAGACGTGACCGTTCTCGATCAACGGACGCATGAACCGGAACAGCAGAGTCATCAGAAGCGTCGAGATGTGCTGACCGTCGACGTCGGCGTCGGCCATCAGCACGATCTTGTGATAACGCAGCTTGGTGATGTCGAACTCGTCGTGGATGCCGGTTCCGAAGGCGGTGATGATCGCCTGAACCTCGTTGTTCTTGAGGACGCGGTCGATACGAGCCTTCTCGACGTTGATGATCTTTCCCCGCAGCGGCAGGATCGCCTGGAACATCGAGTCGCGTCCGGATTTGGCCGAGCCGCCTGCGGAGTCGCCCTCCACGATGTAGATCTCGGACTTGCTCGGGTCGTTGGATCGGCAGTCGGCGAGCTTGCCGGGGAGACCACCGATATCGGTTGCGCTCTTGCGGCGCACCATCTCTCGCGCCTTACGCGCAGCCATGCGGGCCTGCGCGGAGGAGACTGCCTTGTTGATGATCGTCTTGGCGTCCGCCGGGTTCGACTCGAACCAGTGCGAGAGGTGCTCGTTGCAGGCCTTGAGGACGAACGATCGGATCTCGGTGTTGCCGAGCTTGGTCTTGGTCTGACCCTCGAACTGCGGCTCACCGACTCGGACCGAAATGACCGCGGCGAGGCCCTCACGAATGTCGTCGCCGGTCAGCTTGATGTCTTTTTCCTTGACCAGCTTCTTCTCGAGGGCGTACTTGTTCACCGTCGAGGTCAACGCGGTGCGGAAGCCCTCTTCGTGGGTACCGCCCTCGTGCGTGTTGATGGTGTTGGCGAAGGTGTGCACCGACTCGGAGTAACCGGCGTTCCACTGCATCGCGATCTCGACCTCGTGGCCTTCACCCTTGCCGGTGAAGCCCACGACCGAGTTGTGGATCGCGGTCTTGGTGCGGTTGATGTGCTTGACGAAGTCGACCAAGCCGTCGGGGTAGTGGTACGTCCGCTTGCGGACCTTGGCCGGCTTCGCGTTGGCCGCATCGGCCTGCTCTTCCTCGGCGGTCTTGGGAGCCTCGGCGGTCTCGCCCAATTCCTCCTCGGTGGCGTCGGTCGCGGCCACTCGCTCGTCGGTGAAGTTGATGGTCAGCCCCTTGTTCAGGAACGCCATCTCCTGCAGGCGGCGGTGCACGGTCTCGAAGCTGTAGTCGAGAGTCTCGAATATCTTGCCGTCGGCCCAGAAGCGGACGGTGGTGCCGGTCTCGTCGGTGTTCCCGACGGTTTCGAGCGGTCCGGGCTTGGCGTAGTCGTAGGTCTGGGTGTAGCGGTGACCGTCACGCGCGATCTGCAGTTCGACCTTGGTCGAGAGGGCATTGACCACCGAGATACCGACACCGTGCAGTCCGCCGGACACCGCGTACGAATCGGAGTCGAACTTGCCGCCGGCATGCAGCTGGGTCATGACGACCTCGACAGTGGGGACGCCGGACGAGTGCATGGCGACGGGAATTCCTCGACCGTCGTCGGTGACCTCGACACTGCCGTCCACGTGAATGGTGACGCCGACGGTGGAGGCATAACCGGCCATGGCCTCGTCGACGGAGTTGTCGACGACCTCCCAGATCAGGTGATGCAGGCCTCGTTCACCGGTGGAACCGATGTACATACCGGGCCTTTTACGAACCGCCTCCAGGCCCTCGAGGACCGTGATGGACGAAGCGCCGTAATCCTTGCTGTTCTCGTTGTTACCTGACTTCTGGGCAGCCACGGTTAGCTGGTTCTCCTTCTACGCGTCCACTACCCCGCTCACACCCCGACAGGGTGCTACCGCAGGGGCGAGCGCAGTCGATTCCGGCCGCGCCCGGGTCCATGCGTTGTTCCGGGCTTGATGTCGTACCGGTCCATAGTACTGGTTGCCTGCGACAGCATGGGCACGATGACACCCCTAAAAGGCCTCTGATTGCTTCACAGGCGCATTTTCAGGGTGCCGGGCGACAAAGATGAAGGGTAAATGCGGCGGCTCGGCTAGAGATCGAGCACGATCCGTTCACCCTCGGAACGGGACACACAGATCAACATCTCGTGTTCCTGCTCCTCGGCGGTGAGCCGGTTCTCCCGATGCTGCGGTGTTCCGCTGAGTACTCGAACGCGACACGTCCCGCAGAACCCCTGCTGGCAGGAGTACGCCACATCGGGCCTCAGACGCCGAATGGCATGCAACGCAGTCTCGTCCGGAGCCACTGCGATGATCTGTCCGGAATCGACGAGCTGCACCTCGAACTCGGCACCGTTCTTCACCGGCGGCGGTGAGAAACGCTCGAAGTGCAGATGCGTTGCCGGCAACGAGTCGAACGACGCCCGAACCAGATCGATCATCGGCGGAGGTCCGCACACGTAGACCGAACCCCCGGGCGCCGCGGCACCGAGCAGATCCATGCTCGACGGCATGCCGTCCACATCGTCGGTCCGCACCGTCACGCGGTCGGCGTCCCAGCCGGCGATCTCGTCGAGGAACGGCATCGATTCACGTGAGCGGCCGCAGTAGACGAGATGCCAATCCATCCCCGTCTCACGAGCACGACGCACCATCGAGATGATGGCTGTGATACCAATTCCGCCGGCCACGAACACGGCGTGCTCGGACTGCACGAAAGGAAAACCGTTGCGCGGCCCGCGAATTGCGACCTCGGTACCGACCTGCAGATCGTGCATCTCACGCGACCCACCCCCGCCGTCGGGAACCAAGCGCACCGCGATGGAGTACGAGTCGGCATTCGGCTGCCCACACAACGAGTACTGCCGACGGCGTCCGGACGGGAGATAGAAGTCCAGATGCATTCCCGGTGCCCACGCGGGCAGCACCTCACCGTCGGCGGCCGAGAAGGTCAGTTGGACCACTTGCTCGTCGACGCACAGCACCTCGCGCGCGACCAACGTCAGCAACCGGGTGCGAGCCACGGGCGGCGCAGCGAACGACGCGTCGTAGTCGTCACCGTCGAGCAGAGCGAACCATTTGTCGAGCGCATCGGTCACCAGTGACACGGTCTGATCGGGCTCGTCGCGGCCGTACAGATTCTTCGGAATGGTGCGTCCCGCCCGGAACGAGTCCACCATCTGTGCCATTGCGCCGAGCTTGCTCCGCAACGTGCGTTTGGTCATCGATCGGCGGACCGAGCTGCCGGTGAGGTGGCCAGATACTGCACTGCCTGCGCCGTCGAACCTTCCTGGGAAGGGTGGTAGGTGCGCTTGAAGTAACGCAACGACGCCTTCACCATCGACATCGGGGTCGGGAACAGGCCGGCATGGGCAACTCGACGAAATTCTCGGAACGACGGTGTGCGCTGCTTGGGTGGCAGGTGCGCCAGCGTCGGATCCTGGCTCATCAGAAAGCGAACACCGCGGGTCCAGAACCACACCAACGTGGGCGCGATGACGACGTAGGTACGAATACGGCGGGCCGGGCGGACGTCGAAGTACCGCATCACCTCGTAGGCCACCGATCGATGCTCGACCTCCTCGGCTCCGTGCCACCGCAGCAGATCCAGCATGATCGGGTCGACGTCGGCCTCGTCCAACTCCGAGGCATTGAGTACCCAATCGCCCAGGAAGGCGGTCAGGTGTTCTGCGGCAGCGATGAGGGCGAGACGTTCGACCAGACTGTTCTGACCGTGACCGGACCTGTTGCCGAGCGCGCGGCCGAACAGGAACTTCATCTGATCGACGTACGGGTCGACATCGATGCCGTGTGCCCGAAGCTGATCGTGGACATCGGTGTGTGCCTGGGCGTGCATGGCTTCCTGGCCGATGAACCCGATGACGTCGTCGCGCAGCTGATCGTCGTGGATCAGCGGCAACGCTTCCTTGAAGGTGCGCACGAACCATTCCTCGCCCTCGGGCAGGAGCAGGTGCATCACGTTGATCAGGTGCGTCGCGAGCGGATTGCCGTCCATGTAGTGCAACGGCAGGGACTTCCAGTCGAACTCGACATTCCGGGCATGGAGAACGACTCGGTCTTCGGGGGTCCCGTCGACATCGACGGCCGCTGTCGATGCCTTCTTCGTTGGTGCAGACACAACTTCTCCTCGTCCGATGGCCGCGTAGAACATCTTCATCGATCCCCCGACCGCTGAGTGTCGCGAATCACGCTACGCACATCGACCATGTCACAGCAACACTGGCCCCAACATCTGTTGAGGATCACCTGGACCAGGCACTTCGAAAAGCATACGTTGGGACGTCTCACTATCCGTACGTGTCGCGCGGGCCCCGCCCGCGCACGTGACGCTCACCTTTTCTCCAGCTCTGCGTCGTCG
>NZ_NOZF01000017.1:0-77876 GCF_002258565.1 Rhodococcus sp. 05-2254-6 | reverse complement strand
CTAATAGGCCGAGGACTTACCACAAAGAAGCTACGCGTCCACTGTGCAATATCTGAAACAACACACGAGTAGTTGTTCAGCAAGCACAACCGAATACACAAATCCGCGTCCAGCCCTCTATCGGGATGGACACACGGTTCGCTCGTGATCTGCATTGTTTCGCAGAGTTACGGCGGCCATAGCGGAGGGGGAACGCCCGGTCCCATTCCGAACCCGGAAGCTAAGCCCTCCAGCGCCGATGGTACTGCACTCGACAGGGTGTGGGAGAGTAGGACACCGCCGAACACCCGTTGTAAGAAGGGGACCCACTTGGTGGGTCCCCTTTTTGCGTTTGTACCGAAATCCGAAAGGACGCCCGTGTCGGAAGACAACAACGATCGTCGCCCGTCCCGTGGGGACGGCGGCAACCGCCCGAGCGAGTCCCGAGACCGCAATCCCCGCGCTCAGGACCGCCGCGGAGACCCGCGTCGTTCGGACGGTCCTCCCCGCAGGCGTGGCGGTGAAGGTGGGTTCTCCGGCGATCGCCGCGGAAACAGCGCACCGTCCGACCGTCGACCCCCGCGTCCCGAGGAGCCGGATCTACCCGATGAGGTCGAGGCCGGACAGCTCGAACCAGCAGTGCGTCGAGATCTGTTGAGCTTGGACAAGAACAACGCAACCGCCGTCGCGCGTCACCTCGTGATGACCAGCAGGCTGCTCGACGACGATCCGCAGTTGGCGCTGCTGCATGCGCGCGCTGCTCGTCAGCGCGCCGGCCGCATCGCCGTAGTACGTGAAACCGCAGGTATCGCGGCGTACCACGCCGGTGAGTGGGCCGAAGCGTTGTCCGAGCTTCGCGCCGCCCGACGCATGGCTGGCGGACCGGGCCTGATCGCTGTGATGGCCGACTGCGAGCGCGGACTCGGACGTCCCGAGCGCGCCATCGAACTCGGTCGCAGTGACGAGGCTCGTGAGTTGACCGGCGAGGAAGCGTCGGAGCTTCGGATCGTCGTGGCAGGTGCCCGAATGGATCTGAACCAGTACGACCAGGCCGTCGTCACGCTGCAGACCCCTGATCTCGACGCGTCGCGCTCGGGCACGGCTGCCGCTCGCCTGTTCTACGTCTACGCAGATGCGCTGGTTGCGGCGGGTCGCGTCGACGAGGGTGTGAAGTGGTTCCTCAATGCCGCTGCAGCCGATGTCGATGGTGAGACCGATGCAGAAGAGCGGGTCGAGGAGTTGTCCGGAGGCGGTCAGTGACCGCGCTGCGCGAGCTCCATGACGTTCTGCTGCTCGACCTCGACGGCACCGTGTACGCAGGCAAGGACCCCGTTCCCGGTGCAGTGGAAGCGCTGTCGGGTGGTACGGAAAAGCAGTACTTCGTCACCAACAATGCCAGTCGTGCCCCTGAGGACGTTGCCGAACATCTGCGTGGTCTCGGGTTCGACACCACGGCAGAGTTCGTGGTCACAAGTTCCGAGGCCGGTGCCCGTGTGTTGGCGGAAAAGTTGGACCCAGGTTCCCGCGTGCTCGTCGTCGGTACCGACGCGCTGGCGAACGAGATCACCAGGGTAGGTCTCGAGCCGGTCAGATCTGCCGACGACCGTCCGGTCGCGGTGGTGCAGGGGCATTCGGTCGATACAGGCTGGAAGATTCTTGCCGAGGCTGTCCTCGCCATCCGTGCAGGTGCACTGTGGGTGGCAACGAACATCGACGCAACCCTGCCGACCGAGCGGGGACTCGTTCTGGGGAACGGCTCGATGGTCGCAGCGGTTCGCAACGCCACCGAGATCGAGCCGATCGTGGCAGGCAAGCCCGCCGCCCCGATCATGCACGACGCCATCGAGCGCAGCGGAGCACGTTCGGCACTGGTCGTCGGAGACAGACTCGACACCGACATCGCCGGAGCGAACGAAATCGATCTACCGTCGCTGCTGGTATTGACCGGCGTGAGTACCGCTGCGGAGTTGTTGCATGCTCCTCGGCATTTGCGCCCCACTCACATCGGCCCCGATCTCGGAGTCCTCAACAAGGACGAGATGTCGTCGAGCGTCGGCAGCAAGACCGATTGGACGGTCGGCATCGAGAACGAGGTGCTGTCCGTGCAGTACAGCGGGGACGGTGAGCCGGATGCGTTCGAGGGGGCGCTCGCCACACTGCACGTCGCCTGGTCCGGTTCGACGTTCTCGGATGTTCGCTTCGAGGGAGATCGACTCGGCGATCTGCGTTCGCTACTCGGCTGTTGACGCTGCGTTCGACAGCAGCGTTCGGCGAGCGGCGGCGATCCGGCGTTCGTCGGACCCATCCGATAGCGTGAGAGGCGATGAGCGCGCCTATTCCACTACCAGGACAGCACCGGCCGAGCGGTGTCGTCGACGAGTCGTCGGCAGATCCCGACACTATTCGCACCGAGGTCGGTTCGCTGTTGAATCAGCTCACCATCGAGTCGGCGGACGACGAGGGATCCGAGGCCGTGGACTCCGAGGCCTTGGCGCGCGACGCGAGTCTGCTCGACCGAGCGCACGAAGTACTCGTTCGTGCCCTGACCACCGTCGACAAGACCTGACATGGCTCGTCGCGCACGTGTCGACGCCGAACTGGTTCGTCGTGGACTCGCCCGATCTCGCGAGCACGCTTCGGAGTTGATCGAAGCGGGCCGGGTGAAGATCGCCGGGACGGTGGCCTCGAAGCCCGCTACCGCGGTGGAGCCGGGCACACCGCTGTTGGTGGCCGAAGAAGACAACGAGATCTCGTGGGCCTCCCGCGGGGCGCACAAGTTGCTCGGTGCCCTCGACGCCTTCGAGCCGCTCGGGTTGACCGTCGAGCAGGCTCGTTGTCTGGACGCCGGGGCGTCCACCGGCGGGTTCACCGACGTTCTTCTCAGTCGAGGAGTGCGTGAGGTCGTCGCCGTTGATGTGGGATACGGGCAGCTGGTGTGGCGTCTGCAGTCCGACGACCGCGTTCACGTGATCGACCGCACCAACGTCCGGTCGATAGACGCCGACACGATCGGCGGACCTGTCGACGTCATCGTCGCAGATCTGTCGTTCATCTCGTTGAAGCTGGTTCTTCCCGCATTCGTCGCATGCTCGAAGCCGGGTACCGACATGGTGTTGATGGTCAAACCGCAGTTCGAGGTCGGCAAGGATCGCGTGGGTTCCGGTGGCGTGGTGCGAGATCCGGCACTGCGAGCCGAGGCCGTGGAGGATGTCGCGAACGCGGCCGTCGGCTTGGAGCTCAGTGTTCGCGCGGTGGCGGCGAGCCCGCTGCCGGGGCCGTCGGGCAACGTCGAGTACTTTTTGTGGCTGAGGGCAGGTGCAGACGAGGACTCGCCTCGCGCAGACATCACGGAACTCGTCCGGCTCGCGATCGAGGAAGGACCACAGTGACTCCGTCCCACGCAGCACCGGAACGGGAGTCGACTCGAGAGATTCTTCTCGTCGCCCATCCTGGTCGACCGGACATCGCCGAAACCGCGCGCCGCGTGGGCAAGGTGTTCGACGAAGTGGGCATCTGCCTTCGCGTGCTCGTGGACGAGGTCGAGCCGTCGAAGATCGAAGCCTCCGATACCGAGGAACACGATCACGTGTTCGTCGCTGACATGAAACTGAACGTCGTCGAGTTCGGACCGGACGCGGCCGCCGGTTGTGAAATGGTCCTGGTTCTCGGCGGTGACGGGACCTTCCTGCGCGCAGCCGAACTCGCGCGAGGAGCGTCCATACCGGTGCTCGGCATCAACCTCGGCCATGTCGGGTTCCTGGCGGAGGCCGAAGCCGACCATCTCGAAGATGCGCTGGCCCGCGTCATCGCCGGGGACTACCGCATCGAGCAACGCATGACACTGGACATTGCGATTCGCGTCGGCGACCAGGTGGTCGATCGTGGTTGGGCACTGAACGAGGCCAGCATCGAGAACGGGTCACGGCTCGGAGTGCTCGAGGTGGTCCTCGAAGTCGACGGTCGACCGGTGTCGGCTTTCGGGTGCGACGGCGTCCTGGTCTCCACACCTACGGGCTCGACGGCCTACGCGTTCTCGGCTGGAGGGCCTGTGGTCTGGCCCGAGCTCGAAGCGATATTGGTCATTCCGAGCAACGCTCATGCTCTGTTCGCACGTCCACTGGTCACCAGTCCCGAGTCGATCGTTGCGATCGAGATCGATGCCGGCGGTCACGCGGGATTCGTATTCTGCGATGGCAGGCGCACATTGAGCCTGCCTGCCGGCGCTCGCGTCGAGGTGGTTCGGGGAGTGTCACCGATCAAGTGGGTTCGGCTCGATTCGGCACCGTTCGCCGATCGCATGGTCAAGAAATTCGAACTGCCCGTGACCGGGTGGCGGGGGAGAGCGAGGTAGGGATGCTCGAAGAGATTCGGATCGACAGCCTCGGAGTCATATCCGGTGCCAGCGCACAGTTTCACGAGGGGCTGACCGTACTCACCGGCGAAACGGGTGCCGGTAAGACCATGGTGGTCACCAGTTTGCACCTGTTGTCGGGTGCCCGCGCCGACGCAGGCCGGGTTCGGCTCGGCGCTCAGCGTGCTGTGGTCGAGGGGCGATTCAGTACCGACACCGCGTCGGAGCAGGTGATCGACGACGTCGACAAGGTGCTCGAGTCTTCGGGAGGTCAACGGGACGAGGACAATTCGATCATCGCCGTGCGTACCGTCAACTCGGACGGTCGTTCTCGTGCGCATCTCGGTGGGCGCAGTGTGCCGGCATCGGTGCTGTCGAACTTCACCGACTCCTTGTTGACGGTGCACGGTCAGAACGATCAGCTGCGTCTGCTGCGTCCCGATCAGCAACTCGGCGCGCTGGACAGATTCGCCGGGGATGCTGTGGCGTCCCTCGTCTCGAAGTACCGCACCGCGCGTAAGGCGTGGCTCGACGCGCGCAACGAGCTGATCGACCGCACCGAACGCAGTCGCGAGCTGGCGCAGGAAGCCGATCGGCTGCAGTTCGGCCTCCAGGAGATCGACTCCCTGGCCCCCGAGCCGGGTGAGGATCGCTCCGTGGCCGAGGATGTGCGTCGGCTGGGAGATCTCGATTCGCTGCGTGAGACCGCGGAAGGTGCCTCGGCTGCGCTCGTCGGGAGTACCGAGGAGGCGTCGGACACGACGTCCGCGCTGTATCTACTGGGCGAGGCTCGCTCTCGCCTCGAACATGCCGAGGACGCAGCACTGACCGAGCTGCTGCCGCGTCTGAACGACGCGATGGCGATCGTGGGCGACATCGGGGCAGACCTCACTTCGTACCTGACGGATCTGCCGTCCGATCCGGGCGCGCTCGACTCGATCCTGAACCGGCAGGCCGAGCTGAAGTCGTTGACACGCAAGTACGCCGCCGATGTCGACGGCGTCATCGCCTGGGCGGAGGAGGCCCGTGAGCGGCTCTCGCACATCGACACCTCGGCCGATGCGCTCGCCGAGTTGAGCGCCAAGGTCGACGCGGCTGCGGTCGACGTCGCGGCAGCTGCTTCGAAGCTCAGCGCGGCTCGGGCCAAGGCCGCCGTGAAGCTCTCGAAGGCGGTCAGCGTCGAGCTGGCGGGTTTGGCCATGGGAAAAGCCAAGCTGCAGATCGATGTTCGCGCACTTCCCGCCGGTCCGTCCGACACGGCTCCGATCGTCGTGGACGGGGCCGAACTGCATGCGGGCAGCAATGGCGTCGACGAGGTCGAGTTCAGGCTGTCCGCGCACGACGGTGCCCAGGCTCTTCCGATCAGCAAGAGTGCGTCGGGCGGTGAGCTCTCGCGGGTGATGTTGGCACTCGAAGTGGTGCTGGCGGGTTCGGACAAGGGCGCGACGATGGTGTTCGACGAGGTCGACGCCGGAGTGGGTGGTCGCGCGGCCGTCGAGGTGGGGCGTCGACTCGGCCGGTTGGCGCGCACACACCAGGTCATCGTGGTCACCCACCTGCCTCAGGTCGCAGCATTCGCCGACACCCACCTGGTGGTCGACAAGACCGATGCGAAGAAGGGTGCGGCGAACAGCGGGGTTCGGACGCTGTCGTCGTCGGAGCGCGTCGTCGAGCTCGCGAGAATGCTCGCGGGTCTGGACGACACGGAAACCGGTCGCGCGCATGCCGAGGAGCTGCTGGCCACCGCAAACGCCGATCGGGCAGCGTTGTAACTTTTGGTGCTGATGTGATCAGTGTGGTAGTTGTTTCGGCGCGCCTCCGTCGTCGGGCGTGTCGATCGGGTCATCATGGTTCTCATGAAGATGCCGGCTCTGCTGTCACGTAGTCAGGATTCGCTGCCCGGAATCACCGGGATCGCGCGAGTCGATCGCAACACGGCCAAGCTGCTGAAACGGGTCGGCCCCGGTGACATCGTCGTGCTCGACGAGCTCGACCTGGACCGCCTGACCGCTGATGCTCTCGTCGAGGCAGGGGTGCTCGCGGTCGTCAACGCGTCGCCCTCGATCTCCGGGCGCTACCCGAACCTGGGGCCCGAGGCCATCGTGGCCAACGGGATCATCTTGATCGACTCGGCCGGCACCGAGGTCTTCAAGAAGATCAAGGACGGAACCAAGGTTCGTCTCAACGACGGCGGTGTCTACACCGGTGATCGGCGCCTCGCGAAGGGCGACGAGCAGAGCGAAGCCGAGATCTCGGACAAGATGATCGAGGCCAAGACGGGTCTGGTCGACCATCTGGAAGCGTTCTCGGGCAACACGATCGAGTTCATCCGAACCGAGAGTCCGCTGCTCATCGACGGCGTCGGTGTGCCGGACATCGACATCGATCTCGAGGGTCGCCATGTCGTGATCGTCGCCGACGGTCCCGGGCACGCCGAGGATCTGAAGAACCTCAAGCCGTTCATCAAGGAGTACTCGCCCGTCATCATCGGTGTCGGCGCGGGTGCCGACACCGCCATGAAGGCAGGTCATCGCCCCGATCTGATCGTCGGCGATCCCGAGGACGTCACTGCGCAGACGCTCAAATGCGGTGCAGAGGTAGTGCTTCCAGCGGATTCCGACGGCCACGCGCAAGGACTCGAGCGCATTCAGGATCTCGGTATCGGTGCCATGACGTTCCCGGCCACCGGTGCCGCTGCCGATCTCGCACTGTTGTTGGCCGATCATCACGGGGCCTCCCTCATCGTGTCGGTCGGTAGCCCGGCCAGCCTGGACGAGTTCTTCGATCGCGGTCGACGCAACACCAATCCGGCCGCGTTCATGACGCGTCTGAAGGTCGGGGCCAAGCTGGTCGACGCCAAAGCTGTTGCGACGCTGTACCGCAGCCGTGTGTCCGGCGGTGCGATCGCGCTGTTGATTCTGGCTGCGCTCGTTGCCGTGATCGTGGCGCTGGCTGTGTCCAACATCGGCGGTGAAGCGTTGGATTGGGCAATCGATCTGTGGAACCGGTTCGCTCTGTGGTTCCAGGGGTTGCTTTCGTGATTTCGCTTCGCCAACATGCCATTTCGCTGGCCGCGGTTTTCGTGGCACTGGCCATCGGCATCGTGCTCGGTTCGGGTCTGCTCTCGAGCGGGCTGGTATCGGGCCTCCGAGACGACAAGACCGGTCTCGAAACTCAGGTGGACGATCTGCAGGCGACCAACAACCAGCTCGGTGAGCAGCTCAACTCGGCCGACGGATTCGACGCTGCGGTATCGGGCCGGGTGTTGCGAGACACGTTGGTCGATCGCAGCGTCGTGGTCATCACCACTCCGGATGCAGATCCCGGTGACGTGGACGGAGTCACGCGGTCGATCGGGGCTTCGGGTGCCACCGTCACCGGCCGGGTGTCGCTGACCGATTCCTTCGTCTCTGCTGCGAACGGCGACGATCTTCGTACCCGCCTGACCAACGTCATTCCCGCCGGTGTTCAGTTGCGCACCGGAGCAGTGGACCAGGGCAGCCTGGCAGGAGACCTGCTGGGTTCGGTACTGCTGCTCAACGCGGAGACCGCCCAGCCGCAGTCGACTCCCGAGGAGCTCTCACTGGCGCTGGAGACGCTGCGCAGTGGCGGCTTCATCGCGTACGACAACGGTGCCGTCGCGCCCGCTCAGTTGGCAGTGGTCGTCACCGGTTCCGGCACCTCGGACGTGGAGGACGGTAACCGCGGTGCCATCGTTGCGCGGTTCGCGGGCGCTCTGGATTCACGTGGTGCAGGCGCGGTACTGGCCGGCCGATCCGGCGCGGCAGAGGGCAACGGTTCCATCGCCGTCGTGCGAGCCGATTCGGCGCTGTCGTCCGCTCTCAGCACAGTCGACAACGTCGACCGTGAAGCAGGGCGAATCACCACGGTTCTCGCTCTGGCGGAGCAACTGGACGGTGCCTCGGGCCGCTACGGCACCGGAGCGAACGCGAACGCCGTGACCGTCGGAGCGCCGGCGAGCTGATCGTCGTCGGAACGAGCGTGTCGTTGGCGGTGAGGTAGGTACTGGTGTTACCGTGAAGTCCCGTGGGTAGCAGGCCCAATTTCCACGCTTCACCTCTCTTATCAGCCCCCTGATAGGAGCAAGCCCTGCAGACTCGTCACGGGAGCCTCATTGTCACGCCTTCAGTCGCGTTCCGACACCAAGCACATTTTCGTCAGTGGGGGCGTCGCGTCCTCACTCGGAAAAGGCCTGACGGCATCCAGCCTCGGCCAGCTACTGACCGCACGCGGATTGCGCGTGACCATGCAGAAGCTCGATCCCTACCTCAATGTCGATCCCGGCACGATGAACCCGTTCCAGCACGGTGAGGTCTTCGTCACCGAGGACGGCTCCGAGACCGACCTCGACGTCGGACACTACGAGCGATTCCTCGACCGCGATCTGTCCGGGTTCGCCAATGTCACCACCGGCCAGGTCTACTCGACGGTCATCGCCAAGGAACGCCGCGGTGAATACCTGGGCGACACCGTTCAGGTCATCCCGCACATCACCGACGAGATCAAGCGTCGCATTCTCGCGATGAACGGCCCGGACCTGCAGGGTCATCAGCCGGACGTCGTGATCACCGAAATCGGCGGCACCGTCGGCGATATCGAGTCGCAGCCGTTCCTCGAAGCAGCGCGTCAGGTGCGCCACGACGTCGGCCGCAACAACGTGTTCTTCCTGCACGTGTCGTTGGTTCCGTTCCTGGCTCCGTCCGGTGAACTCAAGACCAAGCCCACCCAGCACTCCGTCGCAGCACTGCGCAGCATCGGTATCCAGCCCGACGCGTTGATCCTGCGTTGCGATCGCGATGTGCCGCCGGGGCTCAAGAACAAGATCGCGCTCATGTGCGACGTCGACGTCGACGGCTGCATCTCCACGCCCGACGCACCGTCGATCTACGACATTCCCAAAGTGCTGCACAAGGAAGGCCTGGATGCGTACGTCGTCCGTCAGCTCGGTCTCCCGTTCCGCGATGTCGACTGGACCATCTGGGGTGGCCTGCTCGAGCGCGTCCACCAGCCGCGCGAAACCGTGCGCGTCGGCCTGGTCGGCAAGTACGTGGACCTGCCCGACGCGTATCTCTCGGTCACCGAGGCGCTGCGTGCCGGCGGATTCGCCCATCGCGCGAAGGTCGAGATCAAGTGGGTTCCATCCGACGAGTGCGCGACGCCTGCGGGGGCGCAGGCCGCGTTGGGCGACGTCGATGCCGTGCTCATTCCCGGTGGTTTCGGTATCCGCGGTATCGAGGGCAAGCTCGGGGCCATCGAGTTCGCACGTACGCGCAAGATTCCGTTGCTGGGGTTGTGCCTCGGCTTGCAGTGTGTGGTCATCGAGGCGGCTCGGTCGGTCGGTCTGAACGATGCCAATTCCGCCGAGTTCGACCCGGAGACCAAGGATCCGGTGATCTCCACGATGGCCGATCAGGAAGACGCCGTCGCCGGTGACGCCGATCTCGGCGGCACGATGCGCCTCGGTGCCTACCCGGCAACCCTGCAGAAGGGTTCGGTCGTCGCGGCGTCGTACGGCACCGAGAACGTCTCGGAGCGCCACCGTCATCGCTACGAGGTCAACAACGACTACCGGGACCGAATTGCCAAGAGCGGCTTGGTGTTCAGCGGTACTTCTCCGGACGGCCACCTTGTCGAGTTCGTCGAACTGCCTGCGTCGGTGCACCCGTTCTTCGTCGCCACTCAGGCGCATCCGGAGCTCAAGAGCCGGCCGACCCGTCCGCACCCGCTGTTCGCGTCGTTGATCAATGCGGCGCTGAAGTACAAGGCTGCGGAGCGTTTGCCGGTCGACATTCACGGTGACACCGTGGCGGCAGAGGAATCGGACGCGGCCGAGACCGTCGGATGAGCGAGCCTCGGCACGAGTTCACCACTCTCGAATCGTCGGTGCCGTACTCGGGTGCCATCCTCGCCCTCCGGCTCGATCAGGTCGCTATGCCCAACGGTCGCAAGGCCGAGCGTGAGGTGATCGAGCATCACGGCGCGGTCGGGATTCTGGCCGTCGACGATCAGGACCGTGTGGCGATGATCGAGCAGTACCGGCATCCCGTCGGTCGTCGACTGTGGGAGTTGCCCGCCGGTCTGCTGGACGCGCCGGGGGAGCCGCCGGTGCTGGCAGCTCAGCGTGAGCTTGCCGAGGAAACCGGGCTTGCTGCTGGCACATGGTCGGTGCTGGTCGACGTGTTGGCCTCGCCCGGGTTCACCGACGAAGCCGTGCGGATCTTCCTGGCACAAGATCTGACGCAGGTGGATCGGCCGGAGGCACACGACGAGGAAGCCGACATCGAACTCTCCTTCGTGCCGATGGACGAGGCCGTCCGTCGAGCGCTGTCGGGCGAGATCGTCAACGCATCCGCTGTGGCGGGCGTGCTCGCGTTCGCTGCGGCGCGCGCTGCCGGTACCGAATTGCGCCCCGCCGACGCCCCGTGGCCCGATCTGCCGACAGCATTCGAGAAGCGGAAGAGTTCACGAAAGTAGTCACCGTGATCGGCCAGCAGATTCAGACGTACCTCGACCATCTCGTGGTCGAGCGTGGGTCGGCACCGAACACGGTGTCGTCCTACCGTCGCGATCTGGTGCGGTACGAGCGGTTCCTCGGCGGCTACGGCATCACCGATCTGGCGAAGGTCTCGGAGAACGACATCACCGAGTTCGTGCTCTATCTGCGGCGCGGTGATGACGAATTCCCGGCTCTAGCAGCAAGTTCGGCTGCCCGGACGCTGATTGCTGTGCGCGGTCTGCACCGGTTCGCGCTCGCGGAGGGGATGGTCGAGCGCAACGTCGCGAGCGAGGTCAAGCCGCCCCAGCCGGCGAAGCGGTTGCCGAAGTCGCTGCCCGTCGATCAGGTGGTGGCGCTACTCGAATCGGCCTCGGTTGCCGGTCCGGATGCCCCGCGCGGACTGCGGGATCGAGCGTTGTTGGAGCTGCTGTATTCCACCGGGGCTCGAATTTCCGAGGCAGTGGGGCTCGACGTCGACGACATCGACACCGAAGCCCGCTCGGTGCTGCTGCGCGGCAAAGGCGGCAAGCATCGCATCGTCCCGGTCGGGCGACCCGCGATCGAGGCAGTCGACGCCTACCTGGTGCGTGGACGGCCGGGGCTGGTCTCGCGCTCGAATCCTGCGCTGTTCCTCAACGTCCGAGGCGGCAGGTTGTCTCGGCAGAGTGCGTGGCAGGTGTTGCAGGATTCGGCCGTGCGGGCCGGGATCACCGCGGGGGTCTCACCGCACGTTCTTCGGCATTCTTTCGCTACGCATCTGCTGGACGGTGGTGCCGACGTTCGCGTCGTGCAGGAGCTGTTGGGACATGCGTCGGTGACGACGACGCAGATCTACACCCTCGTCACCGTGAACACGATGCGCGAAGTGTGGGCCGGCGCGCATCCGCGGGCGAGATAGCACGAGGCCGGCGGCCGTGCGTCAGCGTGTCCGATGACGCTGCCGGCGCACCAAGCGGTAGCGTTCTCAGAACTACTCGAAGACGAACGGGACAGGGGAGCGCTGGAACGTGTCGACACCGCAGCCGCCAGCGGCGGAGTCAGCTTTGGATCATCCACATCTCGACGGTGGCCTGTTCCAGACGCGTCAACCGGAATCCAGTCGGGAGACACGCGACATCATTCCTGCTCCGAACGAGCTCGGGCCCACCGGTCGGATGACTCGGACCGTCCCGGATCCGCAACCGTTGGCCAATCACGGCCCGGCCAAGATCATCGCGATGTGCAACCAGAAGGGTGGCGTCGGCAAGACGACGTCGACCATCAATCTCGGTGCCTCGTTGGCCGGCTACGGCCGTCGCGTGCTGCTCGTGGACCTCGACCCACAGGGCGCACTGTCCGCGGGATTGGGCGTTGCACATCACGAGCTCGATCTGACGGTCTACAACCTCCTCGTCGAGGCGAAGGTCTCCGCCGACGACATCATCATGCGGACTCGTGTCGAGAATCTCGATCTGATGCCCAGCAACATCGACCTCTCGGCCGCTGAGATTCAGCTGGTCACCGAGGTGGGCCGCGAGCAGACGCTCGGTCGAGTGCTGCATCCGATTCTGGATCGCTACGACTACGTGCTCATCGACTGCCAGCCGTCCCTCGGTCTGTTGACGGTCAATGCGCTCACGTGTGCCGACGAAGTGTTGATCCCGATGGAGTGCGAGTACTTCAGCCTTCGTGGCCTGGCATTGCTCAACGACACCGTCGAGAAGGTGCGCGATCGTCTCAATCCGCGGCTGAAGTTGGCCGGCATCGTGGTGACGATGTTCGACGCCCGCACACTGCACTCGCGTGAGGTGATGACGCGAGTGGTCGAGGTGTTCGGCGACGTCGTCTACGACACGGTGATCACACGCACGGTTCGGTTCCCCGAGACCAGCGTTGCCGGTGAGCCGATCACCACGTGGGCTCCGAAATCCGGCGGCGCACAGGCGTACCGCGCCCTGGCGCGCGAGGTGATCTACCGGTCGGGTCCGTGACCGTCGACGCTGCCGACGAAGCCCCGATCGAGGTTCCCGCCGACGCGGATCCGTCGAAATTTCGGGTGCGTCTGCTCAACTTCGAGGGACCGTTCGATCTGCTGCTGTCACTGATCAGTCAACACCGCATGGACGTCACCGAAGTGGCGTTGCACACCGTCACCGACGATTTCATCTCGTTCACCAAGTCACTCGGTGCCGATGTCGGCCTCGACCAGACGACGGAATTCCTCGTCGTCGCCGCGACTCTGCTCGATCTCAAGGCGGCGCGGTTGCTGCCCTCGGGTGATGTGGAGGACGCCGAGGACCTGGCGCTGCTCGAAGTGCGAGATCTCCTCTTCGCTCGACTACTTCAGTACCGCGCCTACAAGCAGGTCGCTCTGCTGTTCGGTGAGCTGGAAGCTGCTGCGCTGCGGCGTTATCCGCGATCGGTGTCGGTGGAGGACAGGTACGCCGACCTGATTCCCGAGGTGCTGCTGGGCGTCGACCCGGCCACGTTCGCCGACATCGCCGCAGCGGCCTTCAGACCCAAGCCGATTCCCCAGGTGGGACTCGATCACATCCATCAGCACGCCGTCTCGATTCCCGAGCAGGCGGAATGGCTGCTGGAGAATCTGCAGGGGCGAGGCCTGAACGAGTGGGCGTCGTTCTCGGAGTTGGTGCAGGACTGCGAGGTGCAGGTGGAAATAATCGCGCGATTCCTGGCGTTGCTGGAGCTGTTCCGGCAACAGGTGATCGCGTTCGAGCAGCCCGAGCCGCTCGGTGATCTTCGAGTGAGTTGGACCGGTAAGGACGAAGGACCCATCGTGGTCACGGAAGAGGACTACGCATGAGTGCCGACCCCGAACTCGAGCTCGAGGACGTCGACGATTCCGAGGAGCTCGACGACACCACTCTCGCGTCGGCTCTCGAAGCCGTGTTGCTGATCGTCGACACACCGGCCTCGGACGAGCAGCTCGCCTCGGCCGTGGGTGCCTCGGTGGCCCGCGTGCGCGCGACCTTGACGGCGATGGCCGCCGAACTGACCGAACGAACCAGCGGAATCGACCTTCGCTACGCCGGCGACGGATGGCGTTTCTACACCCGAACCGCCTATGCGCCGTACGTCGAACGGCTGCTTCTGGACGGCGCTCGGTCCAAGCTCACACGCGCGGCATTGGAAACCCTGGCCGTGATCGCATATCGTCAACCGTTGACCCGCGCACGAGTCAGCGCCGTGCGAGGAGTCAACGTCGATGGAGTGATGCGTACGTTGCTCGCCCGTGGACTGATCTCCGAAGCAGGAACGGACCCGGAGACGAACGGCACGATGTACTGCACCACCGAGCTGTTCCTCGAACGGCTCGGGCTCGCATCGCTCGGTGATCTACCCGAACTGGCACCGCTGTTGCCGGGTGTGGACCTGATCGACGAGATCAGTGACAGCATGGACACCGACCCGAGAATGACCCGCTCCACCAAGAACCGCGGATCGAAACCCGATCCGGCAGCCGAGCTCGACTCGGACGACTGATAGGTAAGACAAGTGAACAAGCCCGCTCGCCGTGATGGCACACCGGACCGTAACAAGAGACAAGACCCACGCAGGAAGCCGACCGCAGGTAGGTCGGACACTCCGCGTGACGCGCGCCGCGGAGATCGCACCCGCGACGCTGCGCCCCGTGACGGCGCTCCTCGTACCGGAGGACCTCGCGCAGGGGCTCCTCGCACTGGAGGACCTCGCGCAGGCGCGCCCCGTACCGGAGCTCCTCGCACAGGAGCCCGACCTGCCCCTCGCCGTGGCGTCGAGCAGGACGAATCGACCGATTACACGCCCGTCGAGACCGGCGTCAACGACCGCAGCAACGACGCTGTTCCGCGCAAGAAGCCCTCGCGTCCCAAGCCGCCGAAGCCGCAGAAGAAGCAGGTTCCGTCGACCACGATCAGCAACGCCAAGCCGGCGAAGCATCAGCACACCGATTCCTCACCGCGCAAGCATGTGCCCGCCGGTGAAGGTGTTCGGTTGCAGAAGGTGCTCGCACAGGCCGGCGTCGCATCGCGTCGCGCCGCCGAGGAACTGATCGCCGACGGCCGCGTCGAGGTCGACGGACGCATCGTCACCGAACAGGGCATCCGTATCGATCCCAACATCGCCGTGGTCCGTGTCGACGGCACCCGCGTGGTGGTGAAGGAAGAGCTGGTTCATCTCGCGATGAACAAGCCGCGTGGATGGCAGTGCACCATGTCCGACGATCTGGGACGCCCGTGCGTCGGCGATATCGTCTCCGAGCGGGTCCAGGCGGGGCAGCGACTGTTCCACGTCGGCCGCCTGGACGCCGACACCGAGGGACTGTTGCTCTTCACCAACGACGGTGATCTTGCTCACCGCCTGATGCACCCGTCGTTCGAGGTTTCGAAAACCTACCTCGCGACGTTGTCGGGCACCATTCCCCGCACGCTCGGCAAGCAGCTGCGTGAGGGCGTCACTCTCGACGACGGCCCGGTGAAGGTCGACGGCTTCCAACTGCTCGACATCTCGGACGGCAAGTCGCTCGTCAAGGTGACCCTGCACGAGGGCCGCAAGCACATCGTGCGTCGGTTGTTCGACAAGGTCGGATTCCCGGTCGGACGCCTCGTGCGTACCGACGTCGGCAACATCGTGCTGGGTGATCAGCGTCCGGGAACACTGCGTGTTCTCGGTCGCGGCGAGATCGGCAAGCTCTACGAATCCGTAGGCCTGTGATGAGTGCGCTCGTCGTGGCGATGGACGGTCCCTCGGGCACCGGTAAGTCGTCGGTATCGCGCAGACTCGCGTCGGCACTGGAAGCGAGCTACCTCGACACAGGTGCGATGTACCGCGTCGCGACGGTATGGGTTCTCCGTTCGGGCGTCGAGCCCACCGATGCGGATGCGGTTGCGAAAGCTGTTGCTGCGCTTCCCCTCGAGATCGGCAAGGACCCGCTGTCCGAGACCGTGTTGCTCGACGGTGAGGACGTCAGCGGCGAGATCCGCGGCGACGCAGTCACCAAGGCCGTCTCGGCCGTGTCCGCAGTGCCTGCGGTGCGCGAGTTGTTGGTGCAGATGCAGCGCGATCTCGCGAGCTCGTCGACGCGAATCGTGGTGGAGGGCCGCGACATCGGCACCGTCGTTCTTCCCGACGCCGACGTGAAGGTGTTCCTGACTGCCTCACCGGAGGCGCGGGCAGAGCGTCGCAACAAACAGAACATCGAACAGGGTCGCGACGACGACTACGAATCCGTGCTCGCGGATGTGCAACGCCGCGATCATGCAGATTCGACGAGAGCAGTGTCACCGCTTCGTCCCGCCGAGGATTCGGTGATCGTCGATACCAGCGAGCTGGATCTCGACGGCGTGATCGAGCGTTTGCTGCTCGTGGTGAACGACAGAAGTGGAGCAGTGCAGTGAGTGAAGAATTCTTCTCCGGCGCAGCGGAAACCGCGGGCGACGGAATATGGAGTGACGAGGGCGAGTGGGAGTACGTCGACCTCAACGAGGGCGAAGACGGCGAAGATGCCGTTGCCGTACCGACTCTCGCCGTCGTAGGGCGTCCGAACGTCGGTAAGTCGACGCTCGTCAACCGCATCATCGGACGACGTGAAGCCGTCGTCGAGGACGTCCCCGGCGTCACCCGCGACCGGGTGTCGTACGAGGCGAACTGGAGTGGTCGACGCTTCCTGGTGCAGGACACCGGCGGTTGGGAGCCCGACGCCAAGGGTCTGCAGGCATCCGTTGCGCGCCAAGCCGAGTTGGCCATGCACACCGCCGACGCGATCCTGTTGGTCGTCGACGCGCGAGTCGGCTCGACGACGACGGACGAGGCTGTCGCACGAGTGCTGCGCCGGTCGAAGACTCCGGTTCTGTTGGTGGCCAACAAGGTCGACGACGGCCGCACCGAGTCCGAGGTCGCCGCACTGTGGTCGCTGGGTCTGGGGGAGCCGCTGTCGGTTTCCGCGACTCACGGCCGCGGTACCGGAGATCTGCTGGACCGGGTGCTCGAGGCGTTGCCCGAGACCCCGCGCGAAGGAATCCCCGGTGGGGGACCCAGGCGTGTCGCTCTGGTCGGTAAGCCGAACGTGGGCAAATCCTCGCTGATCAACAAGCTCTCGGGTGACGAGCGCTCGGTGGTGCACGATGTTGCCGGCACCACCGTCGATCCCGTCGACTCGTTGGTCGAATTGGGCGGCAAGACATGGCGATTCGTCGATACCGCCGGACTGCGCAAGCGCGTCAGTCATGCCAGTGGTGCCGAGTTCTACGCGTCGCTGCGCACCAAGTCCGCGATCGAGGCCGCCGAGGTCGCGATTTTGCTTCTCGATGCCTCCGAGGTGATCTCGGAGCAGGACATGCGTGTGCTCAGCATGGTCGCCGATGCCGGCCGCGCGTTGGTGTTGGCGTTCAACAAGTGGGATCTGGTGGACGACGATCGTCGTCAGCAGCTCGAGAAGGAGATCGACCGCGATCTCGCTCGGGTGCCGTGGGCGCAGCGAGTGAACATCTCGGCGCAGACAGGCCGTGCGGTCCAGAAGCTCGTGCCCGCTCTGGAGACGGCTCTGGAGTCGTGGGACAAGCGCGTACCCACCGGCAGGCTGAACACGTGGCTCAAGGAGGTCGTGGCGGCCACTCCGCCGCCGATGCGAGGCGGACGCCTGCCGCGCATCATGTTCGCGACGCAGGCCAGCACACGGCCGCCGACGTTCGTACTGTTCACCACCGGCTTCCTCGAGGCCGGCTACCGCCGATTCATCGAGCGGCGTCTGCGTGAGGAGTTCAACTTCGACGGCAGCCCCGTGCGTGTCTCGGTGCGTATCCGCGAAAAGCGGGAACGGCCGGGCAAGGGCAACAACCGCTGATGTAGCCCGACCCCGCCCCTGAGCAGGCGATTTCCTCTCAGGGGTAGGGCTGGGGTAATCTCAGCAAGCGCCTTTCGAGGTGCGGCGGGCTGTGGCGCAGCTTGGTAGCGCACTTGACTGGGGGTCAAGTGGTCGCAGGTTCAAATCCTGTCAGCCCGACACATTGCATGTCGAAGACGGTTTCGGAGAAATCCGGAGCCGTCTTTTTTGTCTGCGTGCCGCGGGAGTGTCACCGGCCTGTCCGGGTGATCGCTTCGAACTCGTGGGGTATGAACTTGCCGAGGCGTGGCGACGCGTGAACTCCGGAAAATTCTGATGTCGGTGCCCTGTGCGATTCTCCACGGCATGGCGATCTGCATGGCGTGTGAACTGGAAATGCTCGATTCGGTGGGTTGCACCTGGCGGCCCAGTCGAATACCCAATGGACGGAAAAAGTGCCACGACTGCGCTGGGCCGCCGGGAGCACTTCATCACCCCGGCTGTGACGGTGAGCGATGCCGATGTGGCCAGATGCTCTCGTGCGGCAGCGGATGTGCAGTGGCCGAATGCGAACGTGAAGACGGCCACGACTACGTCGGTGGAAGCTGCAGGTGGTGCGGGCAACCGTTCGGTCAGCTCCGCCTCGTCAGTGGCCCATGACATTGCCGGCAGGCATCTGAACTGTGCAGTCGGTCAGGTCGATCCCCGAGCTGTACAGGTGTCGATATCTTCTCCGTCGGGTGCTGGTTCTAGAGATCACTGCTCTAGGGCATCATGGGCCTATGAGCGATCCCGAATACCTCGCCACTTTGCTTTCTGCGATCGATGGGGAGATCGCGCGAATCTCCGCCGCCGAATCGGGCTCCGACGAATACGCATCGGCGATCGACGATGCCGCCGATGCCGTCTTCCGGTTGCGCGAGAAGGTCAAGGCCGGCTACTCCGGCAAGAAGGCCTATTACCTCGCGGCGTCGACCGATCCGAAGGGGATCAGGGTCGAGGGAATTTCTGCCCTGCACGGCAAGCGTGCCCACGAACTGGTCCGGGACGGCGGGTGGATGCACGCGGATTCCAGCACCGTCCTCGAGGCTCTCGATGACGACCGAATCAGTCGGTATCACGCCATCGCGGGACGTGGGGTCGCACAGACGTTTCGAGACGCACGTGACTACCTGGCGGCGGCAGTAGCTCTCGCCGATAAGTAGTCCGAAGTAGCACCACGTCGAGGCAGCCGAACCCGTCGACGGTAGAAGTCCGGGCCTCACATGCTGAATGCCCCGCTGAAGTCGAGGGGTGCCGCTTCGAGATGTCGGCCGCGGGGAGTGGCGTCGACGAGTTCGCCGTCGTGGACGACAATCTCGCCGCCCACGATCACGGTGACCGGCTTTCCTCGAAGTCGGTGTCCCTCGTAGGGGGTGTAGTCGGTCGCCATGTGCTGTGTTTCGGTGGTCACCGTCCATTCCAGTTCGGGATCCCAGATGGCGATGTCGGCGTCGGACCCCGGCATCAGTGATCCCTTGCGGGGATACAAGCCGTTGGTGCGCGCTGGATTCGACGAGGTCAACTCCACGAATCTGCTTGCAGTCAGACCCAATCCGTCCACATAGTGCGAGTAGATCACCGGAAGACGCGTCTCGACTCCGGGCAGTCCGTTGGGCATGTGCCGCACGTCGTGGCTGTGCACCTGCTTCTGTGCGGTGTCGTAGCAGCAATGGTCGGAACCGATGGTGGTGATGTGCCCGGTGAACAGGTGTCGCCCGAGTTCCTCGACCACCTCGGCCGAGCGCAGCGGTGGGCAGCAGACAAATCGTTCGGGTTGTTCACCCTCGTAGGCCGAGTCGTCGAGGATCAGATGGTGGGCGACCGATTCAGTGAAGGCGACGAGCCCTCGCTTACGAGCGTCCGCGACCAGTTCGACGGCAGCCGGAGTCGACTGATGCACGAAATAGACCGGCGCATTCTGTGATTCGGCGATCGCGAGAATGGCGGCGACCGAGGCAGTCTCGGCGAGCTCCGGCCGCGTCTGCGACATGTGTGCGGCATCGACTCCGTCCGATACGGCTGCGAGGTTCTGCGCGTCGGTGACGATCGCGTCGGACTCGCAGTGGATGATGACCATTCCGCCGAGATCGCGAGTGGCCTGCATCGTGTTGAGGATGGTGTGTTCGTTCGCCATCGTCTCACCGGCGTAGGTGGTGAACATCTTGACCGTCCGAATACCGCCGTCTGCCAGTGTTTTCAGTTGGTCGGCGGTGGTGTCGGTCCACTCGACGACGCAGGCGTGCAGAGCCGAATCGCACAGTCCGCTCGACGCTTTCGCTCGCTGCACCTCGGCAGCGTTGAGCGGCTGTTGACCGGGACGCGGGATAGCGAAGTCGATGATCGTGGTGGTGCCGCCGAAGACGGCCGCCGTCGTGCACTCGAGATACGAGTCGAGAGAGGTGAATTCGCCGGAGGTGAACCCGACGTGGCAATGTGGATCGACTCCGCCCGGCATGACCAGTTTCCCGGTTGCATCGATGACCTCCGCTGCCTCGTCGACCTCGCTCCCGGGGGTGAGCACCGCAACGACTCTGCCGTCGTCGAGGAGCAGGTCTGCCGGAGCAGCCCAATGGGATTCGACGACCGTTCCGCCGCGCACGACCTTCATCGTGGGCTCGCGAGGTAGGTCAGCCATCCGCCGCGGTCACTGATGTCGGTGACGCCCGCGGCCGACAGGTAGTTCTCGCGCATTCGCATCGACAGGGAGCCCGAGCCATCCGCCAACTCGATGACCCCGAGTTCGAGTTCCTTCGGCTCTCTGGGAAGGAGCTCGTCGCGCAATACGTCGTACTCGACCTCGTACAGCTCGCCCGGTACCACGAATCCATCGGTAGGGACCGGGTGCAAACCGGGGAATTCGTCGCGCACGGAGAAGAAGCGGTATTTCGGGGCGGTGTCGACTTTCCCGACCAATCGCGCCTTGTGCAATGCGTCGTTCAGGGTGCCGCCGGACATCGCTTGTCCGTTGACGAACATCGTGACCAGTGCCATGTGAAGCCCTCTTTCAGTGAGTGTGAAGACGGACGAGACGGTCCGGGGAGAACGCGGATACGTCGACCTCGGGTTCGGTGCCTCGCGCCAGGGCCGAGAGAACCTGCCCCCACAGTGGCGCGAAGGTGAAGGAGTAGGTGCCGCCGGCCACGAAGAGGCCTGGGGCTGCGGCGAGTTCGCCGATGACCGGCATCTCGTCGGGGGTGGTGACCACGGGGCCGGTCCAGGTATCGAGTAGCGCATTCCGGGCGAGCGCAGGCAGAAGCCGTCGAACCTGCTCCAGATTTCCTGTGGTGCTGTCGGATCTGCTCGGGGCCGTCTCGCTGTCGTGGAACGCACCTGCTGGCCAACCGCCGCCGAGGACGAGGCGTCCCGTTCGGTCCTGTTTGATCGACATTCCCTCACCGACGTGCTGCACCAGCACTTCGAGTGTCAGAGGTGCGGCATCGAGCGAGTGCATCTGCAACGAGGTCGGGACGAGATCGAGCGATACCCCCGCCATAGCCGCGATCGGAGCCATCCACGGACCTGCAACGTCCATCACTACGGGTGCAATCCACGTTCCACCGTTGGTGCTCACTGTCCAGACATCACCGTCGCGGGCCAATCCGGTGACCGGTGTCGACGGATGTACAGACGCTCCTTCGGCTACGGCCTGACGTAACAGGGCAGGACCGGCGAGGTCGGGTTCTGCGAATCCGTCCCACGGACACCAGGTTGCGGCCTGAACGCTCGGGCCGAGCAGCGGTAGCGCCTGTCGAGCCTCGTCGCCGCTCAGTACCTCCGTCGGGATCCCCGCAGCTCGTTCCCATCGGTGCTTCGCGATGAGGGCGTGGACCTGCTCCTCGGTTTCGGCCACCATGAACCCGCCGCACCGGTTCAGCCCGAGACCGGTCACCGTCTCGTCCAGTGTGTTCCACAGCGAGCTCGTCGATTTCTGCAGTGGAAGCAGCTGTTCTACATCGACGGCTGTGCCCTGCCCGGGCCTGCGCGTATGGATGGTCTGGATGTGCAGGTTGCCCGCAGTCGTACCGGAGCCGGCGGTGTTGGGTAGGGTGCGATCGAGCACAGCAACGCGGGATCCCGCGCGAGTGAGGGCGAGAGCCGTTGCTGCACCTACGATTCCGGCTCCAATGACAACAACGTCGACCTCAGACCGCATGGACAGCTCCTGCGGTCGCGTAGGCATCGTCGATACCCGATTCGACGATGACCGATTTCAGCGCCGCAAGCGTGTCGGCGTCGGTGACCGGCAACAGCGGTTCGCGCACGGTGCCTCCCGGCTGGCCGAGAAGGTTCATCACGGCCTTCAACTGGGGGATGGGGGAGGCGTACACGCCGCTGTAGTCGGACGCGATGAGCCGGCCAGAGAACGCGCGATAACGATCGACCCACATGCGCGCGGTGTCGGCGTCACGTGCAGCGACGGCCTCGTAGAACGGCACCGCGAAGGGCGCGCCCACCCCACCGCCGTCGATGTTGCCGTCCCCACCCAGCTCGAGCAGCGTGGCAAGGCCGCGTCGATGCAGGAAGCTCCCGAATACACGGACGCGATCGGACACGGCCTCGACGGTGTCGAGCATGGCGAGCCAATCACCGGTGCTGTCCTTGATCGCGACGACGTTCTCCAGGTCGGCCAGTCGAGAGAACAGGTCGGGTGAGGTCCCCATGTCGACCGCAACGCCACGTGGCCAGTTGTAGGCCATGAACGGCAACGATGTTGCGGTGCTGACGCTTCGGTAGTACTGATAGGTCTCTTCCGCCGAGGTGTGTGCGTAGGGCGGAGGCGTCGCCAGTATGCCGTCTGCGCCGACGGAAGCAGCGTGCTTCGCGAGCGCGGAGGACTGCGCAGCTGTGTACGCACTGACACCGATCACGACAGGGAAGCGGCCTGCGACTGCATCGATCGACGCTTCCGCGACGGTCTTTCGTTCGTGGTCGCTCTGGCTGAACCATTCGCCTGTGCTGCCGTTCACGAGTACACCGTGAACACCCGTCTGCGCGTAGAGATTCATCAGGTCGAAAATTGCCTCGGTGTCGACGTCACCCGACTGCGTGAACGGTGTGGGGGCAGCGGGCCAGTAACCGGACCACGCGACATCATCGCGATTCATGGGAGTGCCTTTCGGGCTCGGGACGATCGACGACGCGTCGTACCGGCATTTGTGGGATCGATTGCATAGACTGCCTTCGGTGTGGTCGAGTCGTCAAGCCGGAAACGTACTTGTAACGCGACCGCGGTCGAATATGTCTGTCCGAGGCGTGAAGCAAGAGAACGGAGAACCGATGGCGGTCACCTTGATCGACGTTGCGAGCGCTGCAGGGGTTTCGCGCAGCACGGCATCACGCGCATTGAGTGGATCGTCACTGATCTCCGCGGAGACCCGCGCGGCGGTCGAGGATGCTGCCCGGGTTCTCGGATATCGGCCGAACAGGGCTGCGAGCGCGCTGCGCTCGAACAGATCGCACTTGATCGGTCTGGTCATGAACAACCTGCTCAACGCGACCTTTCACACCGTCGCCGAGGTGGTCCAGAAGAGAGCGGCAGCCGGCGGATTTCAAGTCCTGCTCTGCATCACCGATGCCGATCCGGCGCGTGAGAACGACGTCCTGGCCATGCTCGGCGAACACGGCGTGGACGGCACGATCGTGATCGGCAGTGGACGGAGTGCGGCGGCGTCGAATGCGCTTCTGGAACAGGGCCGCGCGGTGGTCAACCTGATCCGTTCGGTCAAGGGGAGTTCGGCGTCGACGGTGCTGGCAGACGACGTGACGGGTGCTCGCGACGCGACGGCGCACCTGATCGAGCTCGGGCACAGCCGGATCGGCTACATCGGTGGAAACGAGGATGCGACGTCCGGACGTGAGCGCTACGAGGGCTACCGACTGGCGCTGGCCGACGCAGGTATCCCGGTCGACGAGACGATCGTCCGGAAAGGTCCGTTCACCACCGAATTCGGTGCCGAAGCGATCAACTCGCTACTGGATGCACCCCAGGCGATGACTGCGCTGTACGCGGCCAACCACGAGGCTGTCTTCGGCATCCTGCCCACGCTCGTCGGCAGGGGTGTCTCGGTGCCGGACGAGTTGTCGCTGATCTGCCACGAGGACATGCCGTGGCTCGCGATGTGGCATCCGGCAATCACAGTCGTCGACAACGGCGCGGCCCAATTGGCCAACGTGGCCATGGACCTGTTGTTCCAGCAGATCAAGGACTCGGTCGAACCCGACGGGCGTACGTATCGAATCGGCGCTCGTCTGGTGGAGCGGGCGTCGTGTGCCGAACTGTGATCGACGTTCTCGGATCGCAGGAATGAGGAGCGCGATCACGTGCGAACGGTTAACAGTTGATGTACCGCGTGTCGGCAGTGTTAACCGCGTTGACGCCTCCGAATTCGTCTGCGACGCTTGATGCAATCGATCCCAAATGATCGACTCTTCTCGAACCACTCCATCATCGTCGCTGCCGCCCCGTCCTCGAACGTGTAGTGCTGCAGTCGATATCGAAAGGCTCGCTCAATGCGCAAGTTAACAGGACTCGCCGCTATCGCTGTCGTTGTAGCCGGCCTCACTGCCTGTAGTTCCTCGGACGATTCCGCCGCCGCGCCGACGGACTGCACACCCACGCTCGGTGCTTCGGACCTCGCCGAAGAAGGCGTACTGACGATGGCCACCAACGCAACTCTTCCGCCCATGCAGTACGTCGATCCGAACGGGGACGTGATCGGCATGCGCGTCGACCTCGGTAAGGAGATCGCCAAGCGCCTGTGTCTGACGCCGAAGTTCGTCAACATCGAGTTCGAGGCGCAGATTCCCGGTGTGCAGGCCGGCCGCTGGGACATGATCGACACCGGCATGTTCTACACGCCCGCACGGGCCGAGACCATCGATCTCGTTCCGTACGAGGTGCAGGCAGTCTCGATCTCGGTGCCCTCGGGCAACCCCGAATCGATCTCGAGCGTGGACGATCTGGCGGGCAAGACCATCGGGGTCGAAGCGCCCGGATACGAGTTCGACACGTTGACCGCCATGGCCGAGGAATTTGCAGCCGAAGGAAAGCCGGCGCTGACGGTGCAAACGTTCAAGACCAATGCCGATGCCTATCAAGCGCTTTCGGCGGGACAGCTCGACGGCACCTCCATCGTCGAGTCGGTCACGTCGTTCTACCAGGAAGACGGACGCTTCGAGACAGCCGTCGGTGGAATCAACGAGGCACCCCTTGCCATGGGATTCGCCAAGGGCAGCAAATCGTCCGCTGAGGTGGCGCGTGTGCTCTCGGAGATGAGGAGCGATGGTTATCTGCCCGATCTGTTCGAGCAGTACGACGTCACCGGATACGAGGGCGATATCGCCGTCAGCACCGGTCCTCTCGACAGCTGATCCGACCAACGCAAGTCGAAAGGCACCCCCATGTGGTCCTGGGACGCATTCTTCTCCATCCTGACGAGCACCCAGCTGCTCGAAGGCGCATGGGTCACTATCTGGCTCACCGTAGTCAGCATGATCCTCGGACTCGCTCTCGCAGTGGTGGTGGCCTCCGCGCGATCGTCCAAGCTCGTACCCCTGCGGATAGTCGCCGGGTTCTACGTGTGGCTGATGCGCGGCACGCCTCTACTGGTGCAGTTGGTGATCATCTACACCGGACTGCCTCAGGTCGGCATCAAACTGGGCGTGATCGAGGCGGCACTCGTCGGCCTGGTTCTCAACGAAGCCGCATACCTGTCGGAAATAGTGCGTTCCGGATTGCTGTCGGTTCCCACCGGACAAACGGAAGCGGCACGGGCCCTCGGTATGTCACCCACGAAGGTCTTCCGCGTGGTGGTTCTCCCTCAGGCACTGCGGGTGATGATTCCTCCACTCGGCAACAGCTTCAACGGGTTGCTCAAGACCACAACGCTGGTGTCGGTCATCTCAGTACAGGAGTTGCTGCGACGGACACAGTTCTTGGTGCAGGTGAATTTTCGAGTGCTGGAGGGGCTCTGCGCGGCAGCGTTGTACTTCCTGGTGCTGACAACTCTGTGGGGGTTGATTCAGAAGATGATCGAAGTACGAGTAGGACGTGGATACGACCGCAATTACCGCCGTAAGGGCGGTCCGTCGAGTCCGAAGCTCGACGACAGCGCGATGAAAGCCGAGGCTGTGAACCGATGACGAGTGCGACGTCTGCGACCACGAAGGCCACGACGATGGTCGAGGTCAGGAATATGACGAAGGCCTACAACGATCTCGTCGTCCTCGACGACATCGATTTCACGGTGGACAAAGGGGAAGTGGTCCTGCTCCTCGGGCCGTCAGGAAGTGGAAAGAGCACCCTGCTGCGCACGCTCAACTGCCTCGAGACGATCGAATCCGGGACCGTCCGAGTGTGCGGCGAGATGATGGGCTTCTCGGAAGGCGCCAAGCGAACGCCGCTGTCGGAGGCGCAAATCGCCAAGCAGCGGCACCACACAGGAATGGTGTTCCAGAGCTTCAACCTGTTTCCCATGATGACGGCGCTGGACAACGTCGCATCGGGTCCACGTCATGTCCTCGGTACGCAGAAGGACAAGGCGCGCAGGCAAGCTCAGGAACTGCTCGACCTCGTCGGCCTGTCGGACAAGGGGGAGAACTACCCGTCACAACTGTCCGGTGGTCAGCAGCAACGCGTGGCGATCGCCCGAGCGTTGGCGATGAAGCCCGAAGTGATGCTGTTCGACGAGCCCACGTCAGCCCTCGATCCCGAGATGGTCAACGAGGTCCTCGACGTCATGCTTCGACTGCGCGACGAGGGCATGACGATGGTGGTGGTCAGCCACGAAATGGGCTTCGCGAAAGCGGCCGCAGACAGGGTCGTCTTCATGAGCGACGGGAAGATCGTGGAAGAGGCACCTCCCGGTGAGTTCTTCGAAAATCCCAAAAGCGCTCGTACACAACAATTCTTGAGTCGTATTCTCTGACGGGCGTAAGTGGCACCGACCATGCGTGCCGTAGGTCGAATGAATGAATGTCGAGTGAGGGGGGATCACGCTGCCGCCTTCTATCGCGATGTCGTTCAACCTCTGAAGCCATGGGTCCCGTCGGCACCGGGAACGTCCTCGCTCGACACCGTGGTCGACTGACCGGACCAACCACACCGAACCCCCGTCGTGTTGGTTAGTCTATCCCAACATAGGCAATGTTTGCCTAACTTGGATGATGGGGAAAGAATGCGGACCTTGAGAATTTCAACGACTCGAACGCGGGGATCTCGACGCACACTGGCGACGACATTCGCAGTGCTCTCGATGGTGGGCGTCACCGCGCTGAGCGGATGTTCCTCTTCGGACAACGAGCCGGGGGAGTCGAACACGACCACTTCGGAGTCCGGTTTCAGCTACGTCGACGGCCGCGGCGAAACCGTCGAACTCGACGCGGTGCCGTCGCGCATCGTGGCCAGCGAACAGGCTGCCGCAGCGTTGATCCCGCTGGGCATCAAGCCGGTCGGCATCTGGGGAGGGAGCTCCTTCGAGTCGTCGATCCCGCTACGCGGACTCGATCTCGACGGCATCGAAAGCGTGGGACAGGCATACGGCGACATCGACGTGGAACAGGTCGCGGCCCTCGATCCCGATGTGCTCATCACCGGCTGGTACGCCGGGGACGCATACGGCGGCCTCGGTCTCGAAACATCCGACCTCGCCAACCAACTCGAGCAGGTCGCACCGTTCCTTGCTGTCTCCGCTCAGAAGCCCTCCTCCGAGACCCTGCAGGACTACGAGACACTGGCCACCGAACTCGGCGCCGACGTCGATACCGACGCGAACCGGGCCGACCGTGAGGCCTACGACTCCGCTGTCGCAGACCTGAAGGAAGCAATTGCTGCCAAGCCGGGTCTGACCGCGATGGCCATCTCCCCATCGGACCAGTACTACGTCGCGATCAACGACGAGTTCCCCGAACTGCGTGACTACCAGAACTGGGGTCTGACGCTCCTCGAGTCCGACGTTCCCCGCGCCGCCGACTCAGGATCCTTCACGCCCGTGAGTTGGGAGAATGTCGGTCAGTATCAGCCGAATCTCATTCTGCTGGACACTCGTTCGTACTCGACCCCGCTGGCCGAACTGGAAGCCGACCGTCCGACCTGGGCCCTGGTGAACGCTGCGGAGGCCGGAAACATCGCCGACTGGACCACCGATGCGACCAACAACTACGCGAGCTACACCGCGCAGATCGTCGACCTGACGGCGGCGATCGACAAGACGACCGTCTAGATCCACCACTTCGGATCGAAGACAGAGTCGCTGCCCCCACCTCGGCAACCCCGAGGTGGGGGTACGTCATTCGATGCGAGCCCAGATGTAGTCGGCCACTCGTTGCCCGAACACCGACCAGTTGTGCGCCTGACCTAGCTGTGCATGCTCGAGGTCGACGGAGTGCACATGCACGGTCCCGGTGATTCTGTCCTGCCACTGGCGGTCTCGGCGACGCTGCATTTCCAGGGGCGTTCCACGAGAAGCTCCGATCAGCAACGCGTCGCCCGCGTGGCGGCCGACCGTCGGTGGAATCGACAGAGCGAGGTGCCGACCGAGGGTGCGCACCAACCGGTCCTGTACCTCGGAAGCGAAGCTCGACAGCAGCGGATCCGTCTGCATGTGGCGCCGAAAATTGTTCTGCGCCTCCTCTATGCCGTTCTGCGACAGATCCTCACGTTCGGCCGTGTCTGCGGCGGCGACGTCTGCGTAGGAATCGAGCAATACCAGCGACGCCACTTCTTCGCCCCGCTCGTGCAGACGCGCCGCGATCGCGTGTGCGAGCTGCCCGCCGAAAGACCATCCGAGCAGGTGATACGGACCATGTGGTCGGACGGCTCGGATCCGCTCGACATGGTCGTCGACCAAGGCCTCGATCGACGCCAACTCGATCGCGTCGTCGCCGCTCTGCAGCGCCGGGTCCTGCATGGCGTACACCGATATCGAGGGATCGAGGAACCGCAAGGCTCCGATGTAGGACCAACTGAGACCGCCGGCAGGCTGCAGACAGAACACAGCGGGATCGCCGGCTCGACGCAACTCCACCAACGGTGCGAGCATGCCGTCTCTGCCACCGTCGATGACCGCACGTGCCAGACCCGCGACTGTCGGTTGCGCGTAGATGTCGCGCACACCGAGCTCGAGATCCACCGCGCGCAGACGAGACGCCAACCGGACAGCGGCCAGTGAATGCCCACCCAACGCGAAGAAGTCGTCGTCTCTGCCGATCTCGGTCACGCCCAACACGTCGTGGACCGCATCGGCGATCAGCGATTCGACATCGCCCCGCGGACGGTCCACCGGCTCGGCACTCTCCGACGGTGCAGGCAGCGCCGCGACGTCGAGCTTGCCGTTGACCGTCAGCGGCAGGCTGTCGACCACCTGCACCGATGCCGGGACCATGTAGCTCGGAATCAGTTCCCGTAGCCCGTCTTTGACCGATGACGCGGTGATGTCCGACGCTTCCGGGCCGTCGACGAGGACGTACGCGGCCAGTTCCGTACTGCCGGCCCGTTCGAACACGGTCACCGCGGCGCGCACGATGCCGGGGAGCCGCTGCAGCGCGTCCTGTATCTCCCCGGTCTCGACGCGGTGGCCCCTGATCTTCACCTGATTGTCGGCGCGGCCGTGATAGGAGATCAACCCGTCCGGGTCGCGTGATACCAGGTCACCGGTTCGATACATTCGAGAACCGTTGTCCGTGAACGGGTTTGCCACGAAACGTTCCGCAGTCAACCCAGGCCGTCCGTCGTATCCACGCGCGAGGCCCGCACCCGACAGGTAGAGCTCGCCGATGACGCCGGGTGCCGACAGCCGCAATGCGGTGTCGAGTACATGCGCGGTGGTGTTCAGAATGGGCCGACCCAGTGTCGGCGTCGATCGGTCCTGCACGTCGGCACCGAGCGCGTTGATCGTGTACTCGGTGGGCCCGTAGAGGTTGTACCCTCCCGTTCCTGGTGCGTCTCGCAGGTCGGACCACAGACGGTCTCCCACCGCTTCGCCGCCGAGCGAGACGAACACCAGACCCGCGGAGTCGTCGTCCTGCAGGGACGTGTTCAGGCACCGCGGGCGGGCCAGCAGACCGGCGTCGACGAGATGTTCACCGTAGGTCGGTGTGACGTCGAAGGCATCGATTCTCTCCGCATCGAAATAGTCGAGGAGAATCGCCGGATCGCGTCGCGTCTGCTCGTCGATCACGTGCACCGTGTGGCCCTCCAACAGCCAGAACAACTGCTCCCACGATGCGTCGAACGAGAACGACGTGGTGTGCGCGATCGCCAACTGTCTGTGCCCGGCCCGAGCGACGACGGGCTCGAAAATTTCCCTGCGGTGGTTGACGAACATGTTCGTCAACCCGCTGTACGGGACTGCAACCCCTTTGGGGCGCCCGGTCGATCCCGACGTGTAGATGATGTAGGCAAGCTGGTCGAGTCGCCGAGCGACATCGCCGGGTGCCGGCAGTCCGTTTCCGACACCGTCGATGTCGAGTTCGATGACGACAGCGGGCTGTTCGGTCGTGATGCTCTGGAGCTGTTCTGCCAGCGTGCTCGTCGTCAGAACGACGTGCGGGCGCGATTCGCGCACGATGTACTCGATGCGGTCGGCGGGCATCTCGGTATCGACCGGAACGTAGGCAGCTCCTGCAGCGAAGACACCGAACAGCGCCTCGACCATGAGCTCGGTGCGGGGGAGGAAGAGCATGACCCGCGATTCCCCGACGACACCGTTCGATCGCAGCAGCGCACCGAGATTCAGCGCGCGTGAATGCAGATCGGCAAAGCTCCACCGAACATCCCCGGCCACCAGTGCCAGGTCGTTCGGTCGGTCTGCAGCGCGTGCAGCGAACAGATCCCACACCGTGTGCTCGGGTACAGCCGACTCGAGTGCGCCCGAGTGTTGCCGCGTCCACGCGAGCTCACGCGGAGTGAGCAGAGCGATGCTCGCCGCCGCCTCGTCCGGTGCCGCAGTCAGCGCGGCCAACGCCGCCCAATAGGTGTCGACAATCGCTGCTGCCCGGGCATCGTCGAGAGCGTCCCGTCGATGCATCATTCGCACCCGGGCACCGGACTCCACCGGCGCGACCACCACCGTCAGTGCGTAATGCGTTGCATCACTGAGTTTCTGGTCGATCACCCGAAGTGCGCCATCGGGACCCAGACGCTCGTCGGGCGGAACGACCGGGATGTTCTGGAAGACGAACAGCGTATCGAACAACCCACGGTGCCCGGCGCACTCCTCCAGGTCGGACAGCGCGAGATACGGATGGGTCAGCAGGGGGCGTCGCTCGTCCTGAATACGGGCCAGATGGTCACGAACGGCGAGAGCGGGATCGATGCGCACTCGTAGCGGGACCGTGTTGAACAGCAACCCCAGAAGCTCGTCGATACCGGGGATCTCGGCGGGCCGGCCGGACACCACGGTGCCGAACACCACATCGTCCTGGCCGGTGAACTTCTGCAGAGTCAGCGCCCACGCAAGTTCGTACACGATGCTCGTCGTGACGCCGGTCTGCGCAGCGAGTTCTTTCACGTCTCGGGTGAGTGAGCGATCGAGATGGAAGACCGTCTCCGCCGAACCGGCCGGATCGACCGACGCCGCGGTGCGCCGGGGAGCGAGCAGAGTCGGCCCCGGCGTGCCTGCGAGCTTGCGTCGCCACATCTGTAGGCCCGCATCACGATCACGAGTTCTCAGCCACATCACGTAGTCGTCGTACGACGCACGGTGACTCGATTCGGTGCGGCCGGGCCGGGTGTATTCGTCGAGAACGGCCCGTAGGAATCTCCAGATGGACCACCCGTCGAGAACGAGATGTTCGATGGTGAACACCAGTGCACTCCGGCCCTCGGGGAGCAGCGCCACGCCCAGTCGGACGAGCGGCGGCTGAACAGGATCGAACCCCTGTGCAGCCTCGCGCCCTTCGAAGCGTGACAGCTCCACCTGAGCCGCATCGGCGTCGAGATGTCGCAGATCCGTCGTCGCCCAGGGCATCCGAACCGTCCTCGGCACTGCGGCAACGGTGCGCTCACCGAGCTGGACGTATCCAGCACCGACCTGCGGGTGCGCGGCGAGCACGGCGTCCGCGGCACGTCGCAACAGATCCGTGTCGAGTGAGCCGGAGAGTCGCATCACCGTCTGCGACAGGTAGATCCCCTCGCCCTGTCCGCCCAGCTGCTGATGGAAGAGAAGCCCGTCCTGCAACGACGTCGTCGGGTAGATCGCTCGCAGTGGGCCGAGAATCGACTCCACTGATCGACGCTCCCGCGGGTCGAGTCCGGCCATGTCGGTACTGCGATCGACGCCGTCCGCGAACGCGCTGTCCACCACCGGATTTACTCCGCAACCCATTGCGTTCACCCTGGTCGCGACAGCCGTCGTTAGCCGTGCGGCGACGTGGGCGACGTCGGTGTCGGCGAGGGCGGACACCGAACACGCGCACGACCACGATCCGGTCTCGGTTCGGAGGAACCTGATGTCGATCTCGGGCTCGGAGGCACTCTGTACGAGGTGCTGCCCTTCGGCACTCGAAATGTGGATGCGGACCTGCAGATCGGCAGGCGGTAGGTCGTCGAACACGCCAGGGGTGTGTTCGCTGAGGTGCGCGGCCACTCCGAAGGATGCGGCGTGCTCGGGGTCGGCATCTGCGCCGAGCAGGGTGCCCGCGTCGATCACGACGGGTAGCTCGCGGCGCAGGCAACCCACTGTTCGAGAACCGTGTTCGACGTTTCGGTCTCGGTCGGATTCGTCGACCCACACCACCATCGACTCGTGTCCGGCGACCTCCGTCATCACCTCGCGCACCGACTCGAGGACAGCCGTCCGAGTCTCGACGATGCCGGGAAGTCCGGTTGTGGTCAGCGGTGCAGAACTCTCGGCACCACTTGTCGCGGGTGCTGTCGGGACGGAGAAGAGGGGCGACGCTGTTTCTCGCCGGTCGATCACGTCCACGGCCGCATCCACGACATCGAGCCATGTCTCGGCGTGGTCGACGATCGAAAGGTCCTCTGCCAGTTCCTGATCGTTGCGTGTCCATCGTGCCGAGGAGCCGACCGCCACGTCGACCACCGATCGATCACTCGTCAACGCATCGAGAACGGACGGCCACGACTCCTCGTCGACCGCCGCGTGCGTCATCTCCACTCGCAGTACACCTTCGCCCGTCCAACCGGCTCGAAGACCCCCGTTCGCAACAGCCCCGAATTCCGTTTCTGCACTGTGGATCCGAGACCGCTCGAGAATCTCCGTTGCCGTCAGAGAGGTACGCACCGGCATGTCACCGTCGGTGTCGAGTCCGGTGGAGAGCATGTCGTGCCGAAGGTGGAGGCCGATGAGCGTTGCCTGGGCACGGCGGATCTGCCGCTCGGACAGGGTGAGTGTGCGTGACCACCGGCCGGGGCGCGGCCGAGCGAGTATCGGGGTCCGTTGCGGGGCCGGGTCGTTCGGACTGGTGGCCAGTTCGGAGATCCGCCGGTTCGGATCTGCGACGGCCTGAGCTGCGATCAGTGTCATGTCGTCCAGAATCGATCGAATAGTTCTGTCCTCGAACAGTTCCCGGCGGTAGAGGACGTCGAATCCGAGTCGACCCGATTCACCTCGTGGACCGATGGCGACAATCAGATCGAACTTTGCCGACGCGTCGTCCGGTGGGCGGAGGACTCCGTCTACGGGCCCCAGCGACACCGGTTTCGGCCGCGTGTCCACCTCGGCGATCATCACCTGGAACAGTGGATGCACTCCCGGCGTCCTCGCGGGCCGGAGCCACTCGACGACCTCGTGGAACGGGGTGGCGCGACGGTCGACACAGTCGAGCGTCGAACTCCTGGTCCGCGCGGTCAATTCGGTCACGGTGGGGTCGCCGGTGAGGTCGGTGGGCAGCACGATGGTGTTGACGTAGAGCCCCACCGCATCGGTCAGCGCGTCGGATGGCCGAGTATCGACGGCCGTGCCCATCGGGATCAGGTCGCCGCCGCCGTGGGCACGCAGTGCGAGAGCAGTGACGATCTGGAGAAAGACCAGTCGGCTGATGCGATTCCTCGAGCAGAACTGCTCGATGTCGTCGGCGAGGAACGTGGGCAGCACCGTTTCGATGATCCGCCCCGCGGTGGACGGCACTTCGCTGCGGGCGTGATCGAGCGGGAGAGCGACGGGCTCGACGTACGGTGCAAGAGTGGACGTCCAGAACGGTCGATCTGCCGTGACGTCGATGGAGCCTTCGTCCTCCGCATACTGCGCGTAGTCCACCGCCGACGCCGGCCAGATCGGTTCCTCGCCTCGCGCACGCGCGTCGTACGCGATCCGGATGTCTTCCAACAGGATCGGCACCGAACCACCGTCGGCGGCGATGTGGTGCACCGTCAGGACCAATCGAGACCGGTCGTAGAGATCTGCGGCGAAGGGGATCTCGGCACCGAGGTCGAATGTGCGGGGGCTGTACGGCTCACATCGACGGTCCGCTACCTCCACTGCGGCAGCGGGTTTCAGGTGGCGTAGCACCCTGCCGTCGTCGTTCGAGTACACACTGCGCAGCGACGCATGGCGTGTTGCCACATCGGCCAGGGCGTCGGCCAGGACGTCCAGATCCGGATCCGAGGTCAGATCGAGGTGAACCGGCATGGTGTACGCATGGCGGTCCGTTTCCATCTGATCGAGGAACAGCATCCGCTGCTGTGCACTCGACGCCGGCCCGGTACGTGCGGACGCGTGGGTGTTCGTCATCGGTGGACTCCTGATGCGAGGGTGCCGAGAAAGTGTTCCGCCACTGTCGACGCGGTGAGAGTGTCCGAGAGCGCGAGGTGATGCACGGACAGCAAGGCGGACCACCCGTCGCTCTCGTGTTTTTCGACGTGGATGTGGAGCAACGGGCCGGTGTCGACATCGATCCCGTTCACGACGCTCGCCGTGTCCTCTTCACCTTTGATGTGCACGACGGTCTCGAGGTTCACCGAGTCGGGATGTACCTCGAAGGCCTTCCACAACCTGCGCCGGGAGCGGTCGATGCGGGTGCGCAGTGCCGGGAACGTCTCCATCAGCGCTGTTGTCGCCCGGCGCACCTCCCTGTCGAGGTCGACCGCGGTCAGCTCGGCGCGGACGTCGATCTCGGCCCGAACCGTCTCGACACGGTCGTCGATGTCCAGACCGGATTTCACCGCGGTCCTGGCGAGATCGGGCAGCGGCACAGCGACATCGGCACGGGAAACATGTTCGTGTGGAGCATCTTTCGTCGCTCCGTCGGGTACCGCGGCCTCGGCGAGTGCGGCGACTGTGCGGAGATCGAAGATCTGCATCTCGGTGATGCGCCAGCCGCGTCTGCGCGCGAGGGTGACCGTGCGAATTGCGCTGATGCTGTCGCCGCCGACCCGAAAGAAGTCGTCTTCGATTCCCATGTCGTCGGCCTCGAGTCCCAGGGCTTCGGCGAAGGAGGCACGGATCGCGATCTCGCTGTCGGTTGTCGGTACTCGATCACTCGATGGCGAGACCTGGAATTCGATGGGGGGAAGGCCGTTGCGGTCGAGCTTTCCGCTCGAGGTCAGCGGGATCTCGTCCAGGATCGCGATACGAGCCGGAATCCACGACGCGGGGAGGACACGGGTGACCGTGAGGCGAATATCGTTCTCGAGCAGAGTCGTTCCGGCATCTGCGACGACGTAAGCGACGAGTCGCGGCCCGGCTGCGGTGATCTGTTGGGCCGCGGCGCTCGACCGGACGCCGGGATGGGTGCGAAGCGCGGCCTCCACCTCGGCCAATTCGATGCGTTGGCCGGCCAGCTTGATCTGGCCGTCGGTGCGGCCGAGGTACTCGATACTGCCGTCAGGTCGTTGCCGCGCGCGGTCGCCGGAGTGGTAGAGGCGGGCGCCGGGGACGTCGGCCCGGGGGTCGGCCACGAACCTGCTCGCGGTCAGCGCGGCCTTGTTGTGGTACCCGCGGGCCAGTTGCGTTCCCCCGAGGTAAAGATCTCCCTCGGCACCGGGCAGCACCTCGGCGAGCGTGTGATCGAGTATGCGGCAGTAGGTGTTCCACACCGGTGTGCCGATCGCGACGGACAGCCCTGCGACCGGTCCGCGCGCCGAGACGTTCTCGGCGGTCACGTCGATTGCCGCTTCGGTGGGGCCGTACAGGTTCAGCAGGGTCGCCCGCGGGAAGACCGTGGCCACCGACTGTGCATGCTGGGATGTCAACGGCTCGCCGCTGCAGACGATCAGCCGCAGCGCACTGGCGTCGAGTACAGGGTTCGTATGTTCGGACGTCACCGTGGTGAGGAATTCGCCGAGCATCGAGGGAACGAAGTGGACGATGCTCACTCCGTGCGTCGTGATGAGGTCCGCCAGCCGCCGTGGATCTCGGTGTCCGCCGTCTTCCACCACGACGACCGACGTTCCGGTGACGAACGGCAGAAAGATCTCCCAGCCCGAGACGTCGAACGACGCGGGGGTCTTCTGCAGGAACACGTCCGTATCGGTGATCGCGTGATGTTCTGCGGCCCAGAGGACACGGTTCACGATGGCCGAATGGCACACCGCGACGCCCTTCGGTCGTCCGGTCGAACCCGACGTGTAGAGAACGTACGCCGGATGATCACCGCGCAGCGGGCGTCGGCGTTCGTTGTCGACGACCGGATGTGTAGGAAGTGCGGCCAGCCGAGTGGCCACCGCTGGGTCGGCGAGATCGATCAGGGGCACATCCGAATCGGAAAAACGTGCCGCGATATCGGCGGTGGTGACGATCGTGGCGGCACCGGAGTCTTCGAGCAGGTAGCGAAGCCGTGCTTGGGGCAGTGCTGGATCGAGTGGCACGTAGGCGGCTCCCGAGAAGGTCACGGCGAGGATCGTGACGATCAGCTCGGGTGACCGATCGAGTGCGACCGCCACGACGTCCTCGGGTCCATGACCGGAGTCGATGATCAACCGTGCCAAGGCGGACGCCTCGCCGAGAACGGATTTCAGGTCTCGGCGACGATTTTCGAATATCAGCGCCGCGCCGTCCACCGGGGATGCGCGAGTGATGATTCGGTCGAGCGTCAGGCCGGGTTCGATGTCTCGTCGAGCGCCGGAGAGTCGCGACAGCGTGGCGCGGTCCTGAGCGTCGAGCAGATCGACCGCGTCGACCTGCAGGTCCAGCGACGCAGGCATACGCTGCAACACCGTTTCGAGTCGCCGCAGCAGTGCGTCGGCGGCGTCGGTGTCGACGACGTCGGTTGCGTACTCGACAGCAAGACCGACGGCCGAATCGTTCTCGTACAGAGTGATGCTCACGTCGTACTTGGCCGTACCGGTGTCGACGGGCAGCCGTTCGGTGACCAGATCGCCGAGAGCGAGAGTGCCCCCGCCGTCCCGGTGTGGTTGGTGGACCACCATCACGCGCACCGGAGGCTGCTCGCGCAGCGCCGGCACCGCAGCCACGACCTCCTCGTACGGCGCCCTCGAATGTGCGAGCGCGTGCAGCGTCTGGTCCCGGGTACGCGCGAACACTTCTCGTAGCGTGGGGTTTCCGCGTAGATCTGCTCGCAGCAGCACGGTGTTCAGGTGGAAACCCACTTCGTCGCTCGCGTCGTCGTGGCCTGTTTGCGGGGACCTGATCGACATCGGGGACGCCGTGAGGAACTGCTCACCCGATCCGCACGCGCGCAGTGCGATCGCCGTTGCAACCTGAGTGGCCATGTACATGCTCGCCCCGCACTCGCGCGCCGTGGCCCGCACCGCCGCTGCGACGTCATCGGCAACGACGCGTCTGATCGTCCGCCCGGTCCGTGCACCCGTATGGCGGGCAGCGCGCCAACCCGGTACGTCCAGGACCGGAGGTAGTGGAGTCAGATGTGATCGCCACGAGGCGATCTCGGACCCATGATCCTCCTCGAACACCGCCGTCGGGGACGGTGCGGTACCCAGGTCCAGCGGTGGCCGGCCGGCACCGCGCGCAGCGTAGGCACGCGAGAGGGTGCGCAGCAACGCCGGCTCCGACCATTCGTCCGTCGCGATGTGATGCACGGCGAGAACGAGTGTCGCGCAGTTCTGCTCGTCGTCGTGAACGAACACGCCGGCGCGCAGCGCAATCGATTCCGAGGGATCGAATCGTTCCTGCAGGAACTGCTCGATCGCCTGCGCCACCTTCGTAGACTGCAAGGCGTGACGTCGCAGGGCAGGGGCCGAGCGTTCGTCACTCGGGTCGAGGATCTCGACCGTAAGTGCTCCGTCGTTCTCGACGTACAACGACCGCAGAGATCGATGACGTGCGGTGACGTCGGTGAGTGCCTGTTCGAGAGCGGAGAGGTCGAGGGGACCGGCGACCCTGAACACCAGCGGTACCGTGTAGGTTCCGCCGTGTCCGCTGAGTCTGTCCGCCAACCACATTCGTCGCTCTCCGGCGTTCATCGGCCGGGTGCGCGTGTCGATGTTGACCGTCTCGTCGATATTCGTTTCACTGTCGGCGCACGGCGGCTGTTCCGCTGCGTCGATGTAGTCAGACAGATTCGCGACCGTCGGGTGATCGAACACCGCTCGCACCGATATCCGTAGGTTCAGATCCCGATTGACCCGGGTCACCAGACGCATCGCGGCCAGCGAATCTCCGCCGAGGGCGAAGAAGTCGCTGTCGGGTCCGATGGAATCCAAGAGCGCCTGTGAGCCGGCTTCGCGACCGAGCAAGGCCGCGATGTGTTCGGCCAATCGCCGTTGACCGTCGGTCAGCGGGCCCGCCGGCGCACCTCCGACATCCGGGACCGGCAGGGCGCGGCGGTCGACCTTGCCGTTGACGGTCGTGGGAAACGCCTCGAGCACCATCAGATGTGCGGGAATCATGTGCTGGGGCAGCAGCGTCGTCAGATGCGCGAGAACACTGCGAGAAAGGTTGTCCGAGTTCGGGTTCGCGTCGTCCGTGGGGATCACATAGCCGCACAGAACGGGTGTTGCCGTTGCGTGCACGAGCACGACGGCAGCGCGAACCTGGGGATGAGTGGCTGCGGCGGCTTCGATCTCTTCGAGTTCGACCCGCATGCCGCGGATCTTGACCTGGTTGTCCGCTCGGCCGAGGAAGTCGAGTGTTCCGCCTTCCGTCCAGCGAGCGCGGTCACCCGTTCGATAGGCGCGGTCGCCGATCTCGCGGGCAAAGGGGTCTGCGACGAATCTCGCGGCAGTCATGTCCGACGCGCCGACGTAGCCGCGTCCGAGCAGGTCACCCGCCGCGTAGAGCTCGCCGCCCATGCCTACGGGGAGTGGTCGCAGGCGGTCGTCGAGCACATACAACCGGCAACCCGGATTCGGTTGTCCGATCGAGGTGGAGATTCGGTCCGATCCGGTCCCGTCGTACACCACGTGGGAGACCCCGATCGTCGCCTCGGCCGGCCCGTACCCGTGGTACAGGGTCCCGGTCATGCGAGACCGGAACCGCGAGAACAACTCCGGCGTGAGAACTTCGCCGCCGCACCAGACGTGACGAACCCCTGCCATCGCGTCGGTCCCAGCGCTGGTCTCGAGGAGCACGTCGAGCATGGAGGCGACGAGATATACGAAGGTCACTCGCTCACGGGATATCAACTCCAGCAATCGCTGCGGGTCCCGATCCTCTCCCGGTCCCGCTACGACGACGGTTCCTCCCGAGCACAGCGGGAGCAGTAGCTCGTTGATCGAAATATCGAATGCGAGTGGAGCTTTGAAGAGGCTGGCATCACCCGCGCCCACCTTCAGGATGTGCTCGATCTGCCACTTCATCCGGCTGGCGATGGCCTCGTGCCGGATCATGGCCCCTTTCGGCCGACCCGTCGAGCCCGAGGTGAAGATGACGTACGCCAGGCCGGCTGCGTGACGGACCACCCCCGACGGCGGGGTGACCGGTCGGCTCTCGTGCTCCCATCGGTCGAGGGCCACCGCTATCGACAGCACCTCCGTGTCCTCGTTCGACTCCGAGCTTCCTGGGCCGCGCAATGCCACGCCGATGTTCGCGTCACGGACCACCGCAGCCCTGCGGGCCTGGGGCCATTGCGGGTCGAACGGGACGAACGCTGCTCCTGCCGCGAGAACGGCCATGACGGAGACGACCATCTCGGCGGACCGAGTCATGTCGATGGCCACACGTGCTTCCGGTCCGATTCCCGCCGCCACCAACGAGTGCGCGAGTTGGCTCGAGCGGTGGCTCAACTCGGCGTAGGTCAGACGGGTTGGGCCGGCAACGACGGCGGTCGCGTCACCTGTCCGCGCCGCCCACTCCTCGAACATCTGCACGACGTCTTGCTCGGCGAGGCAGTGACCGGTCTCGTTGACGTCGGTGACGAGCGTCTGCAGCTGCTGCGAGGAGGCGAGGGGCAACGAGTCGATCGGAGCATCGGGTGCGGTGGTCGCGGCATCGATAAAGACCGCCAGCGCGTGCGCATGGGCTCGGATCTCCGTCTCTGCGCCGGCACCTCGTAGTTCCATTGCCAGCCAGGAACTTCGAGGGTTCGCACGGTCGATGGTGCCCTCGACCACGAACTCGAGGTCCGTCACAGGGCCGAGCCAGTTCTGACGCAGTCGCGCGCGCTCGCCTCCGAACATCGAGTCACGTTCGGCCACCAGAACATTGATTCCCGGAGCGATCAGCGCAGAGTCTCCTCGCCGCAGCCGGAGCAGCTCGGTCACCACATCGGGTGCGACCGCGGTGTGAGGTCGCATCCGCGTCAAGGTGGAATCGACGTTCGCCAGCACGTCGACGACGGTCCTGCCCTTGTGTTCGAGCACGAACGGCACGACGGTCGAGGTCATCGCGATCGGAGATTCCGCCGGGGCATGGCCGGCGATTGCCAAGCGGATGGGTTGTCGCCCTGCGGGTCTCGTCGTTGCGGCGTATGCGCCGAGGAGACCGACGAGCGTGCGGCGCGGCGACGTGCGCGAGCGATCGGCCAACGCGAGCACGCGGTCGACGACGTTCTCCGGTAACTCGACTGCGATGTGCGACACCGTCAGTCCTGTGTGCTCGAGCAGACCCTGATCTTCGGGCAGGCTCGCGACCACCGCATCCCAGTAGTCGCGGTCGTCGTTCGGTGAGGCGGTGTCGGTGCGAGGACGCGTGGATCGGTCCCTCCGAACATCGTTGTAGACGTCGGCGACCCGTTCTGTGAGTGCGGTGACCGAAAGGCCGTCGATCACGATGTGGTGGTAAGCCTGGATCCACCACAGCCGCCCGTCTTCTGCGGCGGCGACGATGTGGTGATGCATCGGGCCGGTGTCCGACGACCCGATCCTGGACCGAGCCTCGGTGACGAGGGAATCGATGTGCGTGTCCGATCCGGACGTCGCACGTGTCTCGATGCGTCCGGGCGCCGCGTCGACGATGTCGAGGTCACCGTCCGAGGACGGCGTGAATGCGCGATCGAGATGCGGCAACCCGGCGAGCGTGGCTGACACCGCACTGTGAAGACGCACGGGGTCGGTGGTCGTGGGGAGCTCGAGTCGCCACGCCAGCGAGTACGTGCCCTCGCCTGCGTCGATCTGCGCGGCGGTCCAGACGGCTCTCTGTGCGGGGGTGATTCGAGGTGCGTCGAGCATGGTCATCCGGGTCTCCTCGTCGTGGGTGCGTCTACTCGACATCTGTTCTGCCCGACCATGCCGACCAGAGACGCGCATATCGGCCGTCTGCTGTCACGAGATCGGCGTGGGTGCCGGATTCCACGACACGGCCGTGCTCGAGCACCACGACCGTGTCTGCTGCCACGGCCTGCGTCAGCCGGTGCGCCACGATCACCGTGGTCCGGCCCTCGGTCGCCGCCGATGCGGCTTCTTCGAGCAGGCGGGCTCCGCTACTGCCGGCCTCCGCGGTCGCTTCGTCGAGTATTGCGACCGGGGGATCGGACAGGATCAGTCTCGCCAGTGCGAGCTGCTGCCCTTGGGATGCACTGAGCGGATGCCCGTTCTCCCCGATGCGTGTGTCGAGGCCCTCCGGCAGAGCCCGGACCCAGTCGGCAGCTCGGACCCGATCGAGGGCGTCCCACAGAGCGGCGTCGTCGGCATCCGCGTCCGCGAGCCTCAGATCGTCGGCGAGAGGGCCGGCACTGACGTGGACGTCCTGCGAGAGGATCGAGATGTGCCGCCTGAGTCGGTCGGTACCGAGATCACGTAACGGGATGCCGCCCAACGTGACCGAGCCGCGGTCGGGCTCGAGGGACCCGGCTGCGAGAAGCGCGGCAGTCGTCTTTCCGGCACCGGTCGAGCCGACCACTGCCACCGTACTTCCGGCGGGAACGCTGAGCGAAATTCCGTGCAGAACGTCGCCCCCGGTGGAGTAGGCGTACGTGACGTCGGATAGTTCCAACGTCGCGTCGACAGGTTCGGCGTCGATCCCTGTCGTTCGAGTCGATGCCATGTCGACCACGCCGACGAGACGATCGAGGCTGGCACCGGCGGATTGGATATCGTCGAACAGGAACAGCACCGTACCGAGCGGGTTGAACAGTCGATGGAACATCAACGTTGCAGCGGTGACTGCGCCCAGAGTCACGAGATCGCCTCTGACCAATAAGAACCCAGTACTCAGGATGATGGTGAGACCCACCAGTTCCGCGCGGTTCTCCTTGCCGACGAAGCGAGTCAGCAGTGTGAACGTGGCGATGGAGAAGTCCCTGGCGCGTTCGGATTCCGTCTCCACGGACGCGACAGCAGTGTCTTCGCGGCGGTACGCGCGCACCGTGCGCGCGCCTTGGATGTTGCTGATCAGCGCCTGCGAACGATCGCCCATCGCGGCCCGTTCGGCAGCGTAGAGAGGGCCGCTGCGCGGCAGATACCACCGAAGAGCGGTGACGTACAACGGTAGTGCCAAGCTGCCGGCCAGCCCGAGACGCCAGTCGATGCCGTACATCGTCACGACGGACACCCCGATCAACAACACCGCGTTCACCACGGCAGGGAGTACGCCGTTGACGGCGCGGGTCACCTGGGACACGTCATCGCTGATGCGCGAGAGCACATCTCCGCGTCCCGCCCGTTCCACCGTGCGGGTGGGGAGGGCGAGAACTCGGGTCACCACCTGCTCGCGCAGCTGTGCCACCACGCCTTCGCCCAGTTTCGCCACGAGGTAAGCCATCAGTCCGGCGAACACCCCGTTGACGCCTGCGGCGATCATGACCAGAACCACCACCATCACGATCCGGCCCGGCGGCCCGCCCGCGACGACCTCGTCGACGAGGCGTCCGAGAATCAGAATCGGTGCCAGAGCCGAGACGGCGGAGACGATGCCGACAAATGGAGTCAGGGCAACGAGCCCTGGCCTGGCCGCGAGTTGTCCGCGTAGCCACGACCACGATCGTCCGGCGGTTGCGACGGGCAGACGGGTGTCGTCGGTCATCGCAGCACCGCCTCCGCATAGCCCTCGGCCCGTTCGAGGAGAACTGAATGGGGTGCGTCCGCCGCGATTCGGCCGTCACGTATCACCACTACCCGGTGAGCCACGGACAGCAATGCAGGACTGCTGGTCACGATGATCGTCGTTTTCGGGGTCCGTACGTTCGGCCCGTGACGAAGAGTCGCGATACCCCGAGCGATGGTGTGTTCGGTGACCGAATCGACTGCGGTGGTCGGTTCGTGCAGCACCAGTACGGGAGGCTCGGCGAACAGGGCCCGTGCCAGCGCGATGCGCTGTCGTTGTCCCCCGGACAGATTGGCACCCCTCTCGGTCAGCCGCTGTTCGAGACCGTCGGTATGACTGTCGACGATCTGGTCTGCACCCGAGGCGCGAAGCGCTCCGTCGAGCTGTCGGTCGGTGTATCCGCGTCCGGCGGTGATGTTGTTCTTCACCGTGTCGGCGAACAGGTCGGAGACGTGTGGTTCGACCACGATTGCTGCTCGGACCTGCGCGAGTTCGATGTCGCGGGTGGGCGTGCCTGCGAGCAGAACATCGCCGCTGACGTCGGCAGCCGAAACCTGCCCGGACAGAACGGCCACGATCGACTCGGCGTCCTCGGACCCGTACGCCAGGATTCCGACTGTCTCCCCAGCCGCGATGTCGAGGTCGATCTTCTGCAATGACCGGTGCGTGACGCCGCGGAGTCCGAGATCGAGCCGCTTGCCGGTGATGTGCTGGTTGCCGTGGTGCAGAATTCGATCCGCTCCCAGTACCAGGGCGACGCGATCGGCCGACGCCCGCGCCCGGGCGATGATCGCCGGGGTGGAGGACAACACACCCAGTGGTTCGATGAGGAATTGCGCCAGACCGACGACGGCAATCAATTCTCCGACGGTGATGCGTCCGATGAGAGCGAAGTAGCCGGCTAGCCCCGCGACGGATGCAGCAACCACCGCGCTCACGCCGGTGGTGATCCCCGATTGCGTCGCCAGCGATCTCGCCGTGAGCAGTGCTGCACCGAGGGCTTTCGCGCTGGCTTGTCGATAGCGCGTCGCCGCTACAGTTTCCGCGCCGATACCTTCGATCGACCGATGCCCGCTGACGAGGTCGGTGGCCAGCGCAGTCGCCTCGGCGACCGTTCGCTGCTGCTCGGCTGCCAGCCTGGTCACCCGCGGTGCGACGAGCTGAAGCACGGCGACGAAGATCGGGGTGCCGATGAAGATGGCGAGTCCCAACGGCACGTCGATGACCATCAACGCAATGGCCGTGGCGACGACGGCGGTGGCAGCAGCCGCGATGCGCGGGAACAGATCCAGGAACCATGCCGACTGTTCGGCGTCGGTACTGGAAATGGTCAGTAGCTCACCACCCCGCAGGGTTGTGTCCAGGCCACGCGGATCGAGAATTCGACCGGTGACCTCCATTCGTATGCGGTGCGCCTCGTGCTGCAGAGCGACGTTGAGGAACCGCATACCGAACTGATAAGCCGTTGTCAGACAAAGAAACAACGCTGCAAGTCCGACGATCGAGAGGACGAACCAGGGGACGTCGCCCGAGGAAATCGCCGAGTCGATGATCCACCCCAACGCGATCGGAACTGCAGTCTCGGCAAGCTGGTGGATGCAGATGAGCAGTGTTCCGATGCTCACTCTGCGCTTGTTGCGCGTCAGTGTTCGACGGACGATTCGCCCGCCTGTCACCTCGTCCTTCATGCCGTGGGCGTGAGGTAGCCGCCGCCGGTCACGAAATAGTCGAGCGCATCGACATCGTCCCCACTTTCGGTGCGCACGCGATCTATGACGAGTCCGTGGTTGGTGCCGCGGTGGGCTTCGGGGCCGGACACGATCACCATTCCCGCGCCCTCCCTGATGAATATCCGACCGGGTGTTCCGCCGTAGATACCGTCCGAGACGTGAGCAGTGATGATTCGAAGCTTTCGGCCTTTGTGGAAGGTGTAGGCGTTGGGATAGGGATCGGACATCGCACGAACCAATCTGTCCAGGTCCTCGGCGGGCCAGGTCCAGTCGATGCAGCTGTCCGACTCGTGTCGTTTGTGGAAGAACGTTCGTTTCGTCAGGTCCTGCGGAGTCCATGTGGCCGTGCCGTTCTCGATACTCTCGAGTGCGTCCAGCAGCACCTCGGGGATCAAGTCGATCGTCGCCTCGACGAGATCGGTGGAGGTGTCCCTCGGTCCGATCGGAACCGCTCGTTGGGTGATGACATCGCCGGTGTCGAGTTCGCCGTCCATTCGGTGCGCCGTCAGTCCGGTCTCGGCGGCACCACTGATCAGCGCCCAGATCACCGGAGAGAATCCGGTGAAGGCGGGAAGCAATGAGTCGTGCAGGTTGACCGTGCCGTGCGGAGGCATCGCGAAAATCTCGGGAGGTAACCAGGTCCGCCAGTTGTTCGCAACGATGATGTCCGGTGCCCACAGCTGCAGACGTTCCTCCAAGGCTTTGTCGGGGCGCTTCGCCAAGTACACCTCGATGCCGTGATTGCGTGCGAGATCTTCGACGGAATCGGGCCAAATGCTCTCGTACGCTTGCTCGCTGACCGGATGCGTCACTACCGCGACGACGTCGTGGCGTGAATCCACGAGCGTCTGCAACGTCTTGTGACCCCAAGTCTGGAAACCGAACAGCACTACCCGCATTGGCTCATCTCCATGTTTCTGCTCCGACGAAGTGGCACAGTGCCTCGCCTTGTACGTGGCCACCGGGGATTCACGTCGTACGCGATCGATCACCCCGGGCCGAGAGTTAGGCTAGCCTACCATCAACTGCAGAGTCAGGTGGGTGGGCGAAGTGGCCCCGAACTGCAGAGCCGTCGACGAAAAAGCCCAGCTGGGACGAGGTGTGACGACGGTTCGATCGAATCTTCCGGCGGTGCCGCGATTGAACGTGTCGAACTCTGGGCACAAAGGAAGAATGACCGACAACACGAAAGTCACAGTCGAACGAACCATAGAAGCTCCCGTCGACGCTGTTTTCGACGTGCTGACCAACCCCGAGCGGCATCAGGCGCTCGATGGATCAGGCTTCGTACGAAGCGTCGACCATGCCGACCGAATTCAGAAGGTCGGCGAGAAGTTCACGATGAACATGCAGGGCGATCACATGGGCGGCGAGTACCAGACCGACAACCATGTGACGGGCTACATCAAGGACAAGCTGGTCGCATGGACGACGGCACCCGCAGGCAACGAGCCTCCCGGCTGGGAATGGCTGTGGGAGCTCGAGTCTCAGGGCCCGAACGAGACGCTGGTCCGTCATACCTACGACTGGTCCAAGGTCACGGACAAGAAGTTGCTCGAGCAGATCAAGTTCCCTCTGGTCACCGAGGATCAGCTGAACGACACACTGGGTCGCCTCGCGGTCGAAGCGACGTCCTGACCCAACGACTCTTCTGGGACGCACAGCCTCAGCTCAGCCGTACAACGCTGTGGCGTCGACACTCTCTATCGGCATCCAACGCCGCCGGGAATCCGTCGACGTGAAGGTGGCCGTGCGGTCGACTCCACGGCGAAGCTCGCGGGAACCGGCGGCAGCTTGTTCGCTACGAGTTCGGTGCGCGCCTCGTCGGGGAGGTCGGCGTCCCGTCAGTCTTCGCTGAATGCGATCTCGGGTGACAATTTCGAAAAATGCTGTCTTACAGCATTATCGAGCTCGTCCCGCGCGATGGATCGGATCAGGATTGTTCACGAGAACACCACCAGGTTGTGCGGCCGCCCACCGTTCCGCGTGCCATCGGGGCACCACATCGCGGGCACGCCGCATCCGTCTTTCGGAACGGAATGATCTCCCCGGTGTGCACTCCACCTTTCTTCGTGGCCGATCGAACAGCGCGACGCAGAACGACGCGAAGCTCGTCGAGCTCCTCCGTCGTGAGCGTGTTGGCCCGCCTGGACGGGGATTGCTCGCTCTGCCACAGCACCTCGTCGGCCAGTAGATTGCCGACCCCCGCTATCGCCGCTTGATCGAGCAGGCGTGCCTTGAGAGGTGCACCGCTGGAACCGATTCGATGGCGGAAATCGTCGCGCGTGATCTCCGCGGCATCCGGACCGAGAGCGTCGATGTCGGGTTCGAGTCGAACCCGACCGAGTCGGCGCTTGTCGAAGAGTCGGAGCTGTCCACCGTCGTCGAACGTCATGGAGAACCGAGTCCACTCCGGCTTGTCGGTCGGGCGCTCGCCGACATGGGGATCGCCACCTCCGTACTGCGACGTCCGCTCGCCGTCGGGAGCGGTGACGATGACGCGCCCACCCATGCCCAGGTGTATGCCGAGGGTCGGCCCGCTCGAGCCGTCGGCCGTGACGGTCTCGCACCACATCGCCTTACCGCGTCGACGAGCCTCGGTGAGTTTCCCGCCGATCAGTGCGCCGGCAATGTCGCCCGGCATATGAGGTCGGCACTCGAACGTGTCGGTGTCATCGATGTCGACGATGACGCGACCGAGAGCTTTCTCGACGACCTGTCGGGCGTTTTCGACTTCGGGTAGTTCCGGCATGCATCCGGTGTACCCACTTCGTCGACACTATGCGCGGGTGCCGCCGTCGGTCATTCGGCTCGTTCGTCGTCCTTCGCGGGCACCAGCGGACCCAGTTCGGCATCGAGCACCTTCTGCACGACGCGCATCGCAGCCAGCGCAGCAGGCGCACCGCAGTACCCCGCCGTGTGGACGACAGTTTCGGTGATTTCAGTTCGGGTGAGGCCGTTGCGGAGAGCTCCGCGTACGTGTCCTGCGAGTTCCTCGTGGGCGCGTAGCGCGATGAGGATGCCGAGGTTGAGCAGGCTCCGACTGCGGTTGTCGAGGCCGGGCCGCGTCCACACGCCGCCCCACACGGTGTCGGTGACGAAGTCCTGCAGGGCAGCGGAGTCGGTGTCGGCGGCACTGGCAAACGCCTTCTCGACGTACTCGCGGCCCATCACGTTTCGACGGACCTCGAGCCCGTCCTCGAAGCGCGGACCCCTGTTCCGACTCGTGGCCTCGTCGTCGATCATGGTGGTTTCTCTCTTTCGTCTGCGTGTCGACAGATCATGGCCGGGGTTCCAGCGGAACCCTAGGCCGAAGCGAAGTCGGTCACGGCTCGCTCTGTTCGGTGTGCGTGCGTGGATCACCGTGATCAGGGGGAGTGATGCCACGCTCGCGCGGCGAGCCCATGAAGGCCGATCCTCCGACAGCGCTTTCGATTCCGTGAAAACTGCCGCGCCGCATGCGCGAGCGAAGTAAGCGTGCGATCGATACGAAAGCACCCAGAACGACTGCGAAGCCTGCGACCACGGCAAAGACTGCCAACGATGTGTCCATGATGTCTCCGATCCTCATCCTCGAATCCCGACCGGCCTCTGTCGATTATGAGACCCGGGACCTGCTCGGGTGGTGGAACCGGGACGTAGGTGTGTTTCGCTCCGCTCAGCGCAGAGACACTGTCCCTCCGTCACGGTCGTCGCGCGCAGGTTGTGTGTCGTCGGAGACTTGTTCTGTACGAGTTGCTTCGAGGAACAGCTGAAGAAAGGAAGAATGCTCGCCCCGTTCCTGCGAGGGCCTTCCCACTCGGGGGCCTTCCGATGCCTTCGACATATCGATTCGCGTTCCTCCCGTGTCTGCGATCAACAATCTCAGATTCTGAATAGTCAAGCAACTGAGATAGTAGATACAAAGCGCGGTACTGAGTGAACGATCGGCGACATGCGGCGACCGAGCGACTCCTAACGGTGTGCGTGGGCGGCGAGGGTGCCCAAGAGCTGCAACGCATCGGCCGAGGGGGTGTTCGGTTCGGCGTGATAGGCAACCAGGGTCTGGCCATCGGTACCCGCAACGGTCAGTTTCTCGTGCCGAAGGTCGAGGGGGCCGACCTCGGGGTGATCGAGAAGGCTGGTGCCGCCCGTTCTCAGGTGTACGTCGTGGCGCGCCCACAGCTGCCTGAACGCCGCGCTCGCGATCGACAGTTCGCCGACCAGGGCGGTGAGAACCTCGTCGTCGAGATGCGTCGCCGAGACAGCCCGAATTCCAGCCACGGCGTCGGTGGTGACGCGGCTCCAGTCGCGGTGCAACTCTCGCTCGTCGGCATCGAGAAATACCGCACGGAGCAGGTTGACCCCGGGGGAGTTGTTGGGAGACAACGCCGTTGCCATTCGATTCGCGGCCAGCACCGTGAAGCGGCGATCGTGAATCAACGCCGGCATCGGCAACGCGTCGAGAAAGCGAAGAGTTCCGGCCGACACTCGCTCCCTCCTCCTCGCTGGACGGCGGGCCGAAGTAGGGGGAGTGGCCAGAGCGTGCAGGTACGCAGTGCTGTCGGCGTCGAGACGCAACACCGCGGCCAGGGCGTCGAGCACCTGCGTCGACGGAGTCTGGTTGCGGCCCTGCTCGAGCCGAACGTAGTAATCGGTGCTGATTCCCGCAAGCATTGCGACCTCCTCGCGGCGCAGACCGCGAACGCGACGCCGCCCACCACCGATGAGGCCCACATCCTCGGGGTCGAGCTGCTCGCGGCGCGCTCGAAGGTACCCACCGAGCGCCTCGTGGTTGTCCATCCCTCCACCGTAGATCCGGAACCCGGGTGATGAGTAGCCCGCACGAACCCAGGATGCCGCGGGCTCGTGATGGTTCCTGGGAGTACCTCACTCTGGGAGTGCCGCACACAGCGGATTCACGAGAAGGAGTGCGAAATGACGAGAATCGTCACACCGTTCGGTGCCGACGCCACCGCCGACGAAGTCAGCGAAGGCATCGATCTGTCAGGCAATCGCGCCATCGTCACCGGGGGCGCGTCGGGCATCGGAATCGAGACCGCTCGGACGCTCGCTCGCCGCGGAGCACAGGTCACCCTCGCTGTCCGCGACGTCGTCGCCGCCAGGAGAGTCGCCGCGGAGATCGTCGCCGACACCGAAAATTCCGAGATGGACGTACGCGAGCTCGACCTCACCGACACCGCATCGGTGAGAGCCTTCGTCGACGCGTGGGACGAGCCCCTGGATCTGCTCGTCAACAACGCGGGTGTCATGGCCATCCAAGAGCTGACCCTGGTCGAGAACACATGGGAAAGGCAGTTCGCGACCAATTTCCTCGGCCACTTCGCCCTCACGACAGGCCTTCACGACGCCCCGCGGCTCGCCGACGGTGCGCGCGTGGTGTCGGTGTCTTCCTCGGCTCACCTGTTCTCGCCGGTAGTGTTCGACGACATCGACTTTCGCTTCCGGCCCTACGACCCGCTGCAGGCCTACGGTCAGTCCAAGACTGCCGTCGTTCTGTTCGGAGTGGCCGCGACCTCACGGTGGGCGGACGACGGAATCACGGTCAACTCCGTGAACCCGGGAGCAATCGCGACCTCTCTGCAACGCCATGTCGGTGGCACGCTCGCCACTCCCATCGAACTGCAGAAGACCCCGGCGCAAGGCGCATCGACATCCGTGATGGTCTCTACCAGTGGACAACTGGACGGCATCGGTGGCCGCTACTTCAACGACAATCAGGAAGCGATCGCCGTCGATCACAGACCTACCGACATCACCGAACTGGCGAACTCCGTGGCCTCGTACGCCCTCGATCTCGATGTCGCCGAACGGCTCTGGGCCATTGCTGCCCGTGCCGTCGAATGACGATCACATCCCAGCGGCGGTAGGCGGCTCGATCAGCATCCTCTTCATCACCTTGCCGGTCGCGGTTCGGGGCAGTTCGTCGAGGAATGTGATGTCACGGGGAACGCAGAAGCGGCTCAAACGGTTTCGGATGTAGGCGCGCACCATGTCCGCATCGAGACCCGCTGATCCGCGGCCGACGACGAACGCGGCCAAACGCTGCCCGTATTCGCTGTCGGGCACACCGACGACCGCGACCTCGCCGACCTGAGGAAGATTGGCGATGGCATCCTCGACGGGGCCGGGAAAGACGTTCTCGCCTCCGGAAATGATCATCTCGTCGTCTCTGCCGCAGACGAACAGCCGCCCGTTGCAGTCGATGTACCCCAGGTCGCCGGTATCCATCAGCGCAGCTCCGCGGGCGGACGCCGTCGACGGCGGTTGGGCGTTGGTGTACCCGTCGAAGAGCATGTCGTTGCCGACGAAGATTCGGCCGAGGGTTCCCACCGGAACGGCAGTACCGTCCGCGTCGAGTACAGCGACCGTCGTACCCAGCGGAGGGCGCCCGGCAGTGGCGGGGGCGGCGCGCAAGTCTTCGGGGGTGGCGATCGTTGCCCACGAGACCTCGGTGGAACCGTAGAAGTTGTAGAGGACGTCACCGAAGACGTCCATGAAGCGGCTCACGGTCGATCCGGTCAATGCCGACCCACTGCATGCGACGACGCGCAGGCTCGAAGTGTCGTAGCGTGATCGGACCTCGTCGGGCAGGTCGAGTATCCGCTGCAGCATGATCGGAACTGCGATCAGCGAGGTGCAACGGTGCGCCTCGATAGCCCGCAAGCAGTCCTCCGGATCGAATCGATCCTGAAGAACCACCGTGGCGCGCAGCGGCGTACTGATCTGTAGTGCCGCCAACCCCCAGCTGTGGAACATCGGTGCCGCGATCAACATGGTCTCGTTCATCCGGAGGGGCATCCGAGACAGCATGGCTGCAACAGTTCCGAAGCCCTTCGGTGTGGGACGAACCGCACCCTTCGGTGACCCGCTGGTTCCCGAGGTCAACACGACCACCGAACCGGGTCTGTCCGGCCTCGTGAACGTCGCGGACGGTGCTGCGACGAAGTGTTCGAGGGTGCGTCGACGCGGAACGGCGGTATGAGACGACAGGCTCACACGAGTGACGTCGTCGGGCAGGTAGCGAACCATCGAGTCGAACTCGTCGTCGACGAACAGCACTCGGAGCTGGTGTCGGGCGGAAATGGTCTCGATCTGGCGGGCAGCGAGACCGGTGTTGAGAAGGACCACCTCGACCCCGAGCATGCCGCACGCGACGGTGCACTCGATCATCCCGGAGTGGTTTCGGGCCAGAATGCCGACGGTGCTACCAGGACTGATTCCAGCCGCATCGAGACCTGCGGCGATGCGGTGCGATCGCTGGTGGATCTCTGCGAAAGTGCGAGTCCCTCGGTCGTCGATCAAGGCAATCGCGTTCGGCGACTTCGCTGCTGCAGCCGCGAAGCCTCCGCCCAGAGTGAAGCCCCATTTCGCCAGTGAGTTCAGCTGCTTGTACGCGCGGTCGGGACGTGCAGCACGAATGACGCCGGTTCCCACCATCGTCTTCATGATTGCCAACGGGAGTGACCGAGAATCCCCGGTATTGGACACAATCGAGGTCGAGGTGCCGGAGAGGCAGTTGTCCAGTCGGCGTAGACCACCCATCACCCAGTCGACCACCGCGCGGTTGTGCTCGGGTTGGGGCGAGTACGACCCGCCGAGGCCCGCTCTGAACACGGTGACATCGATCTTCGTCTCGCCTACCGAGCGCGCAGTGAGGGTGAATCTGATGAATCCGCCGGACTCGACGTGCTCGATGGTGATGATCGGCCGGTTTCGTCTGTTCACCACCAGCTCGAGGGCGTGCTCGACACCGCCGACTCCGCACCGGTAGCCGGCCGTGGATTCGCGGAGCACGCAGTAGTCGAGCCCGGGGAAGTAGCGTGGGAACAGCTCGACCGCGCTCAAGACCCCGCAAACCTGCTCGATGTCGTGTGCGAAGACCGTGCTGCAGTCGATGACGTCCGAGACCATGCCCCACCCCCCGTACCTTGCCGAGCCGGCAGGGACGCCGACTCAACACCGACCAGGGGATGGCGGCGCGCACCTGGAACGGGTCATCCGCCTGGATGAAGTCGCCATCGTAAACCCGAAGCACGCTTGTCTGGGCGAAATCAGCCGAAGTCGGTCTTCGATCGTGGGTTTTTCCTGTCCAGCGCGTCAGAACTGGATGCCCAGCGACCACGCGAACACCGTGTACGCGGCAATGGTGATCAACGAGATGGCGATCAGATTGAGCCAGAAACCACCACGCATCATCTGGCCGATCGTGATGTATCCACTGGCATAGGACACCGCATTCGGTGGAGTCGCGACCGGCAGCATGAACGCACAGGTCGCTGCCAGCGCTACGGGGACGGTCAGGACCAGAATGTCGATGTTCATGCCCATCGCGACGCCCCCTGCTACCGGGAGGAAAGTCGCCGCCGTCGCGGTATTGCTGGTGATCTCGGTCAGGAAGATGATCGCGGCCGTGGCGACGACGACCAACATGACCACTGGAATCGTGTCGAGACCGCCCGCGACGCTACCTATCCACTCCGTCAGGCCGCTGGACTCGAACTGTGCCGACAGGGCGAGCCCGCCGCCGAACAACAACAGCACGCCCCACGGGAGTTTGACGGCGGTCTCCCAATCGATCAGACGCACACCCTTCTTGCTGCCGCTGGGAAGCAGGAACAGCAGGAGAGCTGCGGTCATGGCGATTCCGGTGTCGGATATCGGCGGGCTGTCGAAGAGCAGCGGAACCCCCACCCAGGAAGCGGCCGCCAGGCAGAAGATGATCGCGACCCGAATCTCTCCCTGCGACATCCTGCCCAGGGCGTCCAGTTCACCTCTGATCAGCTGTTTGCCGCCGGGTATGTCGTCGATTTCCGGCTTGAACATCACGTGGGTCAGCAGGAACCAGGCGATCACGAGCAGGATCGCCGCGAGCGGAACGCCGGCGATCATCCACTGCAGGAATCCGATGGTGATTCCCTGACCCCCCAGGTACCCGACCAGCAAGGTGTTGGGCGGGGTGCCGATGATCGTTCCGAGTGAGCCGATCGATGCCGCATAGGCGATACCGAGCATCAGAGCGGTGCCGAAGTTGCTCTTGATGACGGCCTGCGTGATGGTCTCGGCGTCCGGGCTCGTTTCACCATCGGAGCCGGGTACAGCTCCGGCCTTCCTGCCGATGTCGAGAACCAGAACGAGGACCGAGACACCGATCGGAATCATCATCACTGCGGTGGCCGTGTTGGAAACCCACATCGACAGAAAGCCGGTCGCGATCATGAACCCGGCGATCACCATGGTCGGTTTGGTGCCCATGGCGTTGACCGTCAGCAGCGCGATACGGCGATGCAGATTCCACCGTTGCATGGCCAGCGCCAGGAGGAAGCCGCCCATGAACAGAAAGATGATGTTGTTGCCGTACGAGGCACCGACGTCGTTGACGACGACGCCGGAATCGAATACCGGAAAGATGACGAGGGGTAGCAGTGCGGTCGCCGGGATGGGCACCGCCTCGGTCATCCACCAGATGCCCATCAATACCGCGGTGGCTGCGGTCAGCCGTGCCGGGTGCGCCACGTCCTCCGGGAGAACCAGATAGACGACAAGTGCCAACAGAACGCCTGCGCCGAGTCCGACCCATTGCCGCTTGCGGCGACCGGGCTGCACTTCGTCTTCGCGTTCTCCGGCCGATTTCCGATCCACTTCGTCGAACTCGTGGCCTTCGGATGCGCGCCCGGCCTTCTCGTCGTCGCCGACCTGCGTCATGGAACCTCCTCGGTGTGGACGTTTCATCACCCTAACGTGTGAATTGTCCGGAAGGTCCGAATCGAACAGCGGCGACAGCCGCCTCGCTTACCGCGCGACGTCGGGCTTGTTCGCCGCCGGATCGTTGTCGAGCACCGGATCCCACACGTCGCCGGGTAGGTCGCCCGGCAGATGACTGTTTCCGCGTCCGACGAATTTGTCGTCGCGACCTTCGCGACGCATCGCCTCGAAGTCCGCCAGCGCACCGAAGGCCCATTTGCCCAGCAGCGCAATGGCTACCAGGTTCACGGTTGCCATTGCCGCCATGGCGACGTCCGCGAGTGCCCATACCGTCGTCAGCGCGGACAGGGAGCCGAAGCCGATGGCTGCAAGGACGATGGTGCGCAACAGGTTCAGCAGTTTGCCCTCGACTCCGAGGAAATTGAGGTTGATCTCGGCATACGAATAGTTGCCCAGGATCGAGGAGAACGCGAACGTGAAGATCAACAGTGTCATCGGAATCGTGGTCCACGTGCCCAGCTGAGCTGAGATCGAGTCCTGAGTCAGAACCGCGCCCGCCACTCCGCTCGGGTTGCTGATGTCGTACACGCCCGAGACCAGGATGATGAACGCTGTCGCACTGCAGATGACGATGGTGTCGAAGAAGACTCCGAGCGACTGGATCAGACCCTGCTTCACCGGATGGGACACCGTCGCGGTCGCTGCGGCGTTGGGCGCGCTGCCCATGCCTGCCTCGTTGGAGAACAGTCCGCGCTTGACGCCGTTGAGCATGGCGGCCAGGATTCCACCCGTCGTGCCGCCGATCGCCTCGTTCAAACCGAATGCGCTGGAGACGATCTGACCGAAGACCGTCGGGATCTCGCCGATGTTCATCGCCACGATCACCAGTGCGAGCAAGACGTACACCAGAGCCATGACGGGGAGCAGGTACTCGGCCACCCGCGCGATTCGCCGGACACCACCGAAGAGAATCGGCGCAGACAGCACCACCAGGAACACCGCGATCCACCCGGCATCGATGTTCATCGTGGACGAGAACGATTCGGTGATGGTGTTCGCCTGAACCATGTTGAACGCGAAGCCGAAAGCGAAGATCAGCAGGCACGCGAAGACGATTCCCCATCGACGCGAACCCAGACCCAATTGGATGTAGTAGGCGGGACCGCCTCGGAAGCTCCCGTCGGGATTGCGCACCTTGTACATCTGCGCCAGAGTCGCCTCGATGAACGCCGTCGCCATGCCGACCACCGCGACCAGCCACATCCAGAAGATGGCTCCCGGTCCGCCGAGAGTGATCGCGATGGCGACTCCTGCGATGTTTCCCGTACCCACTCGGGACGCCAGACCGACACAGAAGGCCTGGAACGCCGAGATGCCGCCCTCGGCGTCCGACCGAGATCCACCGATGGCCTTGAACATCGACGGAAGAAGCCGAATCTGAACGAATTTGGTTCGAACGGTGAAGTACAGTCCGACGCCGATCAACAAGTAGATGAGGAAGACGCTGTAGAGACGATCTGCCAAGAAGTCGATCACTGAACTGACGGTATCCACGGTGCCATCCTGGAGTGCTCGGTGTGTGGGTGCGTCGACAGCACATTACTCGCAGATGGTCGAAAGTTTGCACCGAACACAAACGCGCGTGGTGGGGTTCGGCGCGTGCTGTCAGCGCTTCGTAGGACTCCAGATGTCGCCGAACGGTATCGAACGCCCCAGAATACGTTCTGCTGCACGGTGTCCCGACTTCAACGCCGCTGTGACCGTTGCCGGATCTTCGGTCCATGTCGCCTCACCGGCGAGGTGAAGCACGTTTGCGATCGGAGTGGCGAGGTCGTCGTGATCGCGCGTACGTGAACCCACCGTCATGTACGAGTACGAACCGTACGAGAACGGATCGTCCTGCCAGCGAGTGACATACACGCGGTCCGGTGCAACGACCCGGTCGCCGTACAGGCCACGCAGCGCCTCGAGAACCGAGTCCGCGATGCGCGCGTCCGACCAGTGCCGAGTCTGCTGCGCACAGGTACCCGCTGCGAACGTCAGAAGCGTCGGACGTCCCTGGGGCATGGTCACGTCGTACCAGGAGTGCCACCAGCGCCCGGCTTCGCCCTGCTGCCGAACGGCATAGACGTTCTCGTCCCAGAACTTGGTGGGGAACCGCAGGAACACTTTCTCGAAGGCATTCATCTCGAGTCGTTCGAGTGCACCCGAAACAGGTTCCGGTAGAGGCGGTTCCACGGTGAACGTCGGCGACTTCAGTACTCCGATCGGCACCGTCACCACAGCGCGCTCGGCCGAGAACGTCCCGGATCCGGTGTCGACCCCAACTCCGTCTCGACCCCAACGGACCTGCCTCACCACGTGTTCGAGCCGGACGTCGAGCCCCACGGCCAATCGAACCGCCAGCTCGTCGTAACCGTCGGGGAACACGACTTCGTCGCCCTCGATGGCGTCGTCGTCCAAACCGTGCGCGTCGAGGAGGTCTTTTCCTACTCCCAACTGTTCCTCGGCTCGATGTCCGAGGAACTCGCGAACTCGTTCGAGTCGGTCGATGTTCCAATCCAGTTGCGTCAGAGTTGCTTCCACTGCGTCTCCGAACGACGTTCCCGGGGACGACGTCGCAACCGTTGCGGCGAACAGTTCGTCGAAGTGGTGAACGTCGGCGCCGAACTGCGCGGCGGACTCGTCGCTCAACCTGGTCCCGGTGGGGGAGTAGTACGCGATGGGCCTGCCGTCGGGTTGGTAGCTACCGACGGTGAACTCGACGGTCCGCATTCCGAAGGCGTCTACGGCATCGGCGAGAGGGTTGTTGTCCGTTCCGTGAATCCAGGACGCGCCGACATCGAGGATGCCGTCGGCGGTCCGCATCGTCCGGACCCGACCGCCCACGCGGTCTCTGGCCTCGAGAACTACGACTCGCTGACCGGCACGATGCAGGAGTCTCGCAACGACCAAGCCGGAAATACCTGCCCCGACCACGAGGGTATCGACGTGTGTCACCGTCACTCCTGTCCTCGGACGGCCGTGGGGTCAGTTCCCTCGGCCGGAATTGCCGTTTCCGTTCCCGCTGTTGCCGTTTCCTGAATTGCCGTTCCCATTGGTGCCGTTGCCGTTTCCCGAATTGCCGTTCCCCGGGTTTCCGTTGCCGTTTCCCGGCGGTAGCGGTGCAGGCGCGGCCGGTTCGATCGGATCCGGATTCGATGTGGGGACGGGTGCAGGCTCGGGCGGGTTCGAGAAGACCGGGATCGAGGTCGCCGGTGCGGGCTCAGGTGCAGGTGTTGTGGCCGCAACGGTCGGCGACTCCACGAGTGTCGGAGCCGGTGTCGCAGGTGACATGGGCTCCGGCTCATCACCCGTGCCCACTGCGACCCAGACGATCGCCGCGCCCAGCGAAACGAACAGAGCCGCTGCCGCCGGGATCATCCATCGTCGGCGGTGAGATTCGGCCGTAGCCGACGCTGGAAATGTTGTGGGCGCAGCCCTGTCGATGGGTTCGACGGGCATCACGGCAGTGTGAGCAAGAGGTGTCGTGCTGCGCGAGAGCGCGCGCAGTCGGTGGGCAACTGCAGCTGCGTCCGGTCGATCCTCCGGGCGTCTGGCTGTCATCTCCGTCAACAGCGCGTGCCAGTCCGGTCCGAGCCCCTCGGGGACGTCGGGATCGCGGTGCAGGCGCGCCACCGCTGCTGCCACGGCGCTTCCCTCGAATACCATTGTGCCGCTCAGGCATTCGATGAGAACGAGACCCAGCGTATAGATGTCCGTCGGCGGGCCGGCAGACGTACCCGTTGCCTGCTCCGGGCTGAGGTAGTGCGCAGTACCGACTGTGGTGCCGTGCTCGGTGAGTCGTTCGGCGTCGACGATACGGGCGATGCCGAAATCGGCAAGTTTGGCGCATTGCCCCACGCCCACGTCCGGTGCCTGCGCGACGAGAATGTTGGCCGGCTTGATGTCCCGATGGACCACACCCCGGTCGTGAATGTAGGCGAGAGCTTCCGCCAACTCGTAACCGATCCGCGCGACGTGTGCGGCGTTCATCGATCGGCTCCGGCGATACGCACTCAGAGTCGGACCGTCGATCAGCTCCATCACCAGGTACGGAACCGGCATCCCGCTGTCGTCGAGTGCAGTGCCCGCGTCGTACAGCGTCACCAGACCCGGGTGCGACAGCGACGCGAGAGTACGAATTTCTGCATCGATGCGCTGTGCAGAGTCCGGCGGCTCACCGTGGCGAAATATCTTCACCGCTACGGACCGGCCGAGAACGTCGTCGTCGGCGTGCACGACGTCGGCCATTGCGCCGCGTCCCAACACGGTGCCCAGTCGGTATCGATCCGCGAAGAGGCGGTCGTGAGGGGCACGAGGGCGAGAGTCCGCTCCCACTGTCGTCACCGCCGTTCGTCGAGTCCTTCGAGCACCTTATAACCAGTCGATCGACGTGCAGACCGCAGTCGGCTGTGGACATCACGGTGCAGTCGGGCAAGATGATGACCCGGGTGGGGACCGATCGATCAGTATCGAGGGAGGGTCCACCCATGTGTCGAGGCTCGACGAGTGCCGCAATTTCGCCGGTGTCGATCGACATCACGTCGGTCTATCAGCCGATCGTCTTGCTCGACGGGCGCGCCGTCGTAGGGTACGAGGCGTTGGTGCGGACCTGCGGAGAAGGTCCGCCGATCCCGCCACCGGAACTGTTGGGGGTGGCACGCGCGCAGGGCGTCACGGCCGATTTCGATTGGCGGTGCAGACTCAGCGCGCTTCGCGGTGCCGTCGAGTCCGGCTATCCCGATCAGCTCGCGCTGTTCGTCAATGCCGAACCTGTTGCCCTCGATGCACCTCCTCCTCGCGACTACCTGCCGATGCTCGCCGACGCGTCGCGGCTGTCGATCATCGTCGAGATCACCGAGCGTGATCTGATGGGTGATCCGGCCGGTCTGCTGAGGGCGGCCGAGCACGCCAGAAATCTGGGGTGGCGAGTCGCCATCGACGATGTCGGGGCAGATTCCTCCAGCCTGGCGCTGATCCCGCTGCTGCGTCCCGACGTGATCAAGCTCGACATGGCTCTGGTGCAGGGGCGTTCGAGCAACGAGACCGCAGCCATCGTCGCTGCCGTTGCCGCCGAGGCCGAACGTACCGGTGCCCTGGTCCTGGCCGAGGGGATAGAAACCGAGCGGCACGAAAGCTATGCGCGCGCGATGGGGGCCGTTCTGGGGCAGGGATACCTCTACGGCACACCGGCCCCTCTCCCGGATTTCGGTGCGGTACCCGAACCCGTCCGTTCGCTCGACCTGGATGGAACGGTCACCGTGCGCGCCCCCGTGGCGGTCACGCCGTACGGACTCACCCATTCGCTCGGCGCCCGCAGGCACGCGGATTCCACACTGCTCGACGCCATCGAGAACAGTTTGCTGCACAGTGCATACGGCACCGGTTCCTCGACCGTCGTACTGGCGACGGTGAGCGCGTCCACCGGCCTGACGCCTGCACGCGAGTCGATGTTCGAGGACCTCGCCACCCGGACCGCGCTGACGGCTGTCTTCGACTCGCATCCCGCGCCGTCTGCGCCCAGCTTCCGTGCTGTGGTGGTGGGCGCAGACGAACCGTTGGCGCTGGAGCGTTCGATCGTGATTCTTGCTCCGATGTCGAGTGCGGCGCTCATTGCGGTGGAGCGAGGCACGGCCGAGGACGGCACCCCGATGTACGACTACCGCCTCACCTACGACCGCCATGTCGTACTGGACGCTGCAACAGTGCTTTTGAGACGAATACCGGCCAGATCTGCGGTCTGAGCCCGCGAGCGTCTCGTCAAGATCGCGTAAATTATTGCTCGAAATTCGGTAAATGGCGTCTTCTGCGGTCAACGTGCTGTTCACTCGAAGCCATGAGCTCTCACCCCCTCGCAACCGATGTACTGGCCGCGGACGGAGGCACGATCAGCTCCATCGAGACGGCGATCAACAATGCCTTCGATCCGATCTCCGCTGCCGTGTCGAATCTCGTCTTCTTCACCGTGAACATCGGCGGAGCCGCTGTTCCACTGATCGTCCTCTGGCTCATCGTCGGTGCCGTCGTCTTCACGGTGGCGTTCAAGTTCATCCAGGTCCGCGGAATCAAGCGTGCGTTGATTCTCGTCAGCGGCAAGGAGGACGAGGCGGACGCGCCCGGCGAAGTCAGCCACTTCAGAGCTCTCACCGCCGCGGTGTCCGGAACCGTCGGTCTCGGCAACATCGCCGGTGTCGCCGTCGCCGTGACACTCGGTGGACCCGGTGCCACCCTCTGGATGATCCTCGCCGGCTTGCTGGGCATGGCATCGAAGTTCGTCGAGTGCACGCTCGGCGTGAAGTACCGAGACATCAACGAGGACGGCACCGTCTCCGGCGGACCCATGAAATACCTGACCAAGGGTCTCGCAGAGCGAGGACTGGCCAAGGTCGGCAAGGTCATGGCCGTCTTCTACGCCATCGTCATCACGTTCTTCGCCATCAGCGGCGGCAACATGTTCCAGGCCAACCAGACGTACGCGCAGGTCCGCTCCGTCACCGGCGGTGACGATGGATTCCTCGCTTCCGACGGAGCCAAAGCAGTGTTCGGCATAGTCGTCGCGCTGATCATCGGACTGGTCATCATCGGCGGCATGAAGTCGATCTCGGCGGTGACCGCCAAGCTCGTGCCGACGATGGCGCTGATCTACATCGTCGCGTGCGGCGTCGTCATCGCCGTCAACTTCCGTTCCGTCCCCACGGCGTTCACGGCGATCTTCGAAGGTGCGTTCTCGCCCGAGGGTGTGGCCGGCGGCGTACTCGGCGTCATGATCATCGGATTCCAGCGCGCCGCGTTCTCGAACGAGGCAGGACTGGGTTCGGCGGCCATCGCGCACTCGGCCGTCAAGACCAGGCATCCGGTCACCGAGGGCTTCGTGGCCATGCTCGAGCCCTTCATCGACACGGTTGTCATCTGTACCGCGACCGCACTGACCATCGTGATCGCCAACACCGTCACCTGGCAGGATCAGCGCGCGATCGTCGCCGAAACCGGTGAGCTTCCCGCCGGCGGTGTCACCCTCACCTCCGACGCCTTCGAGACCGTGCTCCCGTGGTTCCCGTACGTGTTGACTCTCGCGGTGGCTCTGTTCGCGCTCTCGACCGCTATCACCTGGGCCTACTACGGACTGCAGGCGTGGACGTCGTTGTTCGGACGCAGCCGCTTCTCGCGGACCTTCTTCAACGTGATGTTCTGCATGTTCACCGTCATCGGAACCGTACTGTCCCTCGGCTCGGTGCTCGATTTCGCCGACGCCACCTTGTTCCTGCTGGCATTGGTGAACATCACCGGCCTGTACCTGCTGTTGCCCGTGGTCAAACGCGAACTCTCCGAGTACCTGGCGATGCGTCGAGGCGAGCCGGACAAGGTCGACGCCGAGGTGTGAGAAGGATCGGTCGACGGGTCAGCCGCCGGGGACGGTACAGCCCTGGCGGCGGGCCTGTTCGAGAAACACCGCAGTGGCGATCCCCGGGAATCGGGGGGAGCCTGCCGGTAGTGGACCGAGAACGTCGAACAGCCTGTCGAGCCGTTGATAGAGCGTCTGCCTTTGTATCCGAAGGCTTTTCGCGGTCTCGGTCTTGCTACCCCAATGGGTGATGTAGGCCAGCAGGGTCACGTACAACTCTCCGTGCCGCTCCCGATCGTGGGCGAGCAACGGTCCGATCTGATCGTGGACGAACTTCTCGACCGTGGATTTCCCCGACATCGACTCCACCAGTAGGGCAAGTGCGAAATTGCGGGCATCGCGGATGCGGTCGTGAGGGCCGAGGTCCAGCGCGAGCACTGCTGTGGCGGTGTCGAAACACCGGCGCAGACCGTGGCGATCGGAGGCTCCCGGACCGACACCGGCTCGCCTGATACGCAACTGCGTCGTCTGCAACATCGACAGCAGAACCGGCCGTCGGGCATCGAGCATCTCCTGACCGGCGAAACCGAGAACAGCGACGTGTCGGTCGCCGATCTTCCCGCACCAGTTGTGCGGCGATACCGACCCCACTGTGCGTTGCCACGTGCCGGCAGCCGGGTCGTGGTCGAATTCGACCGACACCGTCAGGTAGGCGTCGTGTTCGGGCATACCCATGCGCTCGGCGACGCCGTCGAGGTGGTCGGTGACATCGGAGGCGGGGTAATTCGTCGCCGACAACAGTGAGAAGAAGCGGGTACGCAGTCGGTCTTCCACCCTGGCCGGGCGTGAACTGAGCAACGCGATCGACAGGATTTCCGGAGCTCTCTCCAGTCCGGCGTTTATCGAATAGATGTCGGCATCGGGTCCAGGAGCCACGGTCAACACCGCGACGTCCCGACCACCACTGGTGACGGGCACCTCGAACGAGGTGAAATCGGATGGCTCGGTGACGAGTCCGGATTGCCCGATCAGATCTCCCGACGCCGAATGCAGCGTCACCGACGACCGAGTCTCGGCACCGAGCACATCGAGAACGGCGTCCACCGCCCCGTCCGTTTCGATCAAGGCCGACAGCAACCGAGACATACGGTTTGCCATCTGCAGCCGACGCAGAGCGGAGTCGGCAAGTTGACTGTTGATGCTCTCGCATACCTGTACGAACGGCACACGGCGTCGGAGATGCACCACCGGAAAGCCGATCCGTTCGGCATGTTCGACCAGAAGCGGCGGAACGACGTCGAGAATTCCCCCCGTCTCCACCGCGATGCCGACGACTCCCGCGGCATTCATCGACTCGAGGTACGTCACCAGATCGGCGTCGGAACACCCGCCGAAGTACACACCCTCCATCAGAATCAGCTCCCCACCGCGCAAGAGCGGTGCGATGTCGAGTTGCTCGCTGGCATGAACCCACCGCAGAGACCGCGACGCAGAACGCCTTCCCGCGACGAGCTCGGGTCGCGCCGCGGAAAGATAGACGTCATCGAAGGCGTCGAGCACATTCATAGGTGACATTCTGTCCACCCGCCGTTACGAGTGGCTTACATTGCGTAAGGGTTCGGGAAACACACGGGCAGCAGGCTTCTCACGAGGCCGACCGAACCGCCGGTCGACCGCATACCGAGGAGTTCACGGTGACCACACATTCCCACGACGTCGAGGATTCGCTCCAGCCGATTCCCGAGAGCCAGAGAACCACCGCGTTGTCCGGTCAGTTCTGGATATGGGCGGGTGCGAACATCGCGCCGATCAACTGGGTGCTCGGCGCGCTCGGCATCAGCATGGGCCTCGGCCTGGCGGATACCCTGACGGTGCTCGTCCTCGGAAACGTCATCGGAATGGCGATCTTCGGATTCTTCGTTCTACTCGGACAACGAACGGGAACGACCGGAATGCTGTTGGGCCGTTCGGTCTTCGGTCGTCGAGGCAACTACGTTCCCTCCGCCGTCCAGGCCGTGGTGGTCGTCGGCTGGTGCGCGGTGAACACCTGGATCGTCCTCGACCTGGTGATGGCCCTGTTCGGCGAACTCGGCTGGGTCGACCCGGACGCCGCGAACGTCGGATGGAAGGTCGCGGTGGCCACAGTCATCATGGCGATTCAGGTCGGTATCTCCATGGCCGGATACCGGGCGATCGCGGCATTCGAACGCTGGACCGTTCCGCCGACCGTCGTGGTGCTGGTTCTGATGTCGATCGTGGCCTGGTTCCACCTCGACATCGACTGGAGTTACTCCGGTCCGGACGGAGTTGCGCTGGCCGGCACCGAGCGCATCGTCGCCATGTCCGCTGTGATGACGGCCATCGGAATCGGCTGGGGACTGACGTGGTTGACCTACGCCGCCGACTACTCCCGCTTCGTGAGTACAAGTGTTCCGCGACGCAAGCTGTACCTGGTCAGTGCACTGGGACAGTTGATCCCCGTCGTGTGGCTCGGTGTGCTCGGCGCGACGTTGGCCACCACCAACGGTTCCGTCGATCCGGGCAAGCTGATCGTGGAGAACTTCGGTGCGCTCGCCATCCCGGTGCTGCTGTTGGTTCTGCACGGCCCCATCGCCACGAACGTCCTCAACGTCTACAGCTTCGGTGTGACGGCGCAGGCCCTCGATATCAAGTTGAGTCGGCGCACTTTGAACCTTGTCGTCGGCGTTCTCGCACTGGCCGCGAGCGTGTTCTTCGTCTTCCAGGAAGATGCGGCGCAGACCCTCGACGCCTGGCTCGTGGGTGTGGTGGGCTGGGTGGCGACGTGGGGCGCGATCATGCTGGTGCACTACTACATCTTCGAGCGCGCCAGCACCCGCTACGGCCATCTGTTCGACGACGTGGGCTCGACGAGGATGCAGGACGTCAACTGGCGTGCACTCGCGGCGTTCGCCGTGGGAATTTTCGGCACCTGGATGTTTCTCAACGGCATGGTCCCGGCATTGCAGGGGTTCGGTTCGCAGGCGCTCGGCGGTCTCGACATCTCGTGGCTCGTCGGCAGTAGTGCTGCAGCATCGACCTACTACCTTCTCGCCCGAAAATCTCATCGGCAGTGGATGATTCGTCAGCAACAGCCCGAAGAGCAGGCTCCGACACCACAGCCGGTCGAATAGCTCGTAGCCGTCATCGCGCCGCGCAGTCAAGGAAGGAAACATGGGAATCTTCATCAGGAACGCGCACGTCATCACCATGGACGCATCCACCGGATCCGAACCGATCGTTCGCAGCATCCGGATCGAGAACGACGTCGTCACTGCAATCGCTGCCGATCTCGAACCCGGCGACGGCGATACGATCATCGACGGCCGCGACAGGCTGGTGACACCGGGATTCGTGAACGCACACACCCATTCCTGGGAGACGTTCTACAAGGGCAGATACGACAACATGCCCCTCGAGATGTGGATGGCCATCGCGTATCCGATCCTCGGCGACAGTCGCGTCGAACCCGATCTGGTTCGTCTGCGCAGCACGTTGTTCGCAATCGAGTCCCTCGAAGCGGGCGTGACGACGATCGTCGACGACGTTCTCGAGAACCCGACTCAGGATTGGGCGCAACTGTCGGCGGTGTTCGACGCCTACGAGGAGATCGGCATCCGAGCGAACATTTCCGGACACGTGATCAGCAAACCGTTCGTCGATACTGTGCCGTTCATCGCCGATCATCTGTCGCCGGAGGTCACGGCCGAGATTCGGTCGCATCCGGTTCCCACCACGCAGGAGTACCTCGCATTCAGCAGGAAAGCATTCGAGCAGTATCACGGTCGAGGCAACGGGCGTCTGCGATACATGGTCGCGCCGTCCGCACCGCAACGGTGCGGTGCGGAGCTTCTGGTCGGTGCCACGCAGTTGGCGGCCGAATTCGACGCCGAATGCCATATTCACGTCCTCGAGACCAAGACTCAGTTGGTCACGGGAACGGAGATGTACGGCGGCTCCCTGGTGGAATACATGGGTCGGATCGGCGCACTGTCGCCCAATACCACCCTGGCGCATGGCATTTGGCTGACCGACAACGACATGTCGATGATCGCCACGGCGGGTACGTCGATTTCGCACAATCCGATCTCGAATCTCAAGCTCGGATCGGGAATCGCCCCGTGGCATGCCCTGCGTACCGCAGGCGTGAACCTCGGGTTGGGAACCGACGGATGCTCGAGCAGTGATTCTCCCCGCATGCTCGACGTCGTGAAAGCTGCTGCGCTGCTGCACAAGGTGACCAACCCGGACTTCACCACCTGGCCCACGGTGGACGAGGTACTACATGCAGGCACCGTCGGCGGGGCCCGCAGTGCGTTCCTTCAGGACACCGTGGGCACCGTGGAGGTGGGGATGCAGGCCGACCTGGTGATCTTCGATCTCGACACAATGGCTTTCACGCCTCGGCAGAAGCTCGACCGGCAACTGGTGTATTCCGAGAACGGTTCCTCGATCGATATCGTGATCGTGGCGGGCCGGATCGTTGTCCAGGGCGGACGCGTCACCACGGTCGACCGGTCGGCGGTGCTGGCCGAACTCGCCGAGCGCCTCGACGAGATCGTGGCACGCCAGAATGCACTCGATTCGCTGAACAAGCCCCTGCTGGATGCGCTGGCGGCCATGTACGACAGAGCGGTTGCGACCCGCGGCACCGTCAACCGATTCAGCGACGACGAACGCGCGTGGCTCGTCTGAACGGCGGTGCCGGAGCGGGTGTCATGAAGGTCGATTTCAAGAAGACGCTCGACGCATATTCGGCACGGCACAACATCTTTCGTACCCTTGTCGTTCCGCCGCTGACCTACCTGATGCTCGACGGACACGGCGATCCGAACACCGCGCCGGAGTATGCCGAAGCAATCGGGGCGCTCTACCCCGTGGCCTATGCAGTCAAGTTCGCGAGCAAGAACGATCTCGAACGGGACTACGTCGTCCCGCCGCTCGAGGCTCTGTGGTGGGCCGAGAACATGACGTCGTTCACCACCGAGAGGGACAAGAGCGAGTGGAACTGGACCGCCATGATCATGGTGCCGGACTGGATCGACCGTCCGATGTTCGAGGCGGCAGTGGCGACCGCCGCCTCGAAGAGCAACTCGGATGCGTCGAGCAGGGTTCGGTTGGAGACTCTCGACGAGGGACTGTGCGTACAGACGCTGCACATCGGGTCCTACGACGACGAGACACCGGTACTCGACGAGCTCCATCATCGATACATCCCCAGTTCTGGATTGACGATGACGGGCAGACATCACGAGATCTACCTGAGCGATCCGCGCCGGGTCGAACCTGCGAAGCTGCGCACCATCCTTCGCCAGCCGGTAGCGCATTCAGCGGAGTCGGCGTCGCTCTGACACGATGGCCGTCATGACCAACGCGGTGCGCCCGGCGTCGTTCACCGCCGGGACCCTCACTCTCCTGGGTGCGCTCTACTTCGCGCAGGGAGTGCCGTTCGGATTCTTCACCCAGGCCTTGCCGGTGGTGCTCCGAGAGTCGGGGTTCTCCTTGGTGAAGATCAGCGCAACCGGTGTGTTGTTCCTGCCGTGGGCGCTCAAGTTCCTCTGGGCACCGTACGTCGATCGGTATGGATCCAGGAGGCGGTGGCTGCTCTCGCTGCAGTGTTCGGCCGCAGCGGTGGCACTGGCGTTGTCGTTCCTCGATCTGTCCTCGACGTTGCGCTGGTTGTTCGTCGGGATCTTCGTCATGAATGCTCTGTCGGCGACGCAGGACATCGCGACCGACGGCATCGCGGTGCGCACGCTCACCGCGGCGCAGCGCGGGTTGGGCAACGGACTCCAGGTCGGTGCCTACCGCATCGGCATGGTGTGCGGTGGCGGACTGCTGTTGTGGCTGTTCACCTTCGCCGGATGGCGCGCGCTGTTCGTTGCGATGGCACTGCTGATCGTGCTGACGACGCTCCCCGTGTGGTGGATGCGCAGACAACTCGACGCGGCCGACGCGGACTCCGATCCGCACGCCGAGCGACCGAGGCCGGGGCGGCTGGCCGGTGCCTGGTGGTCGCGGCTTCGCAGACCCGGAATGATTGCATTCATTCTGCTGATCATCGGGTTCAAGTTCGGCAACTCGATGGGATCGGCCCTCGTGGGTCCGTTCCTGTCGGACAGCGGTCTGTCGCTGCCCCAGATAGCGCTGGTCGAGGGCGGTCTGTCTTCGGTGGCTGCGGTCGGAGGAGCCGCACTCGGGGCATGGCTGGCGTTTCGGTACGGACGTCGTCGGGCCCTGCTGGTGGGCGGAGTGAGCCAAACGCTGAGCCTTGCCCTGTATGTCGTCGCGTCCCTCGGTGTAGGCGGCTTTCCGCTTCTGGTCACCGCCAACATCACCGAACATGTGCTCGGTGGTGCGGCCACCGTGGCGGTGTTCGCGCTGATGATGGACGCGTCCGAGAAGCGCTTCGCGGGAAGCGATTACACGCTGATGGCGTGCGCGATCGTCTTCGCGCAGGGTGCCGCCGGGATCGCCGCCGGTGTGGTCGGAGACCTGTTCGGCTACACGGCGATGTTCGGTTCCGCGCTCGTCCTGTCCGGTATCGGCTGTGTACTGTTGCTGCTGGCCCTCGATCGGGGCTGCGGGCCCGAAGGTCTCCGACAGGTGATCCCGCCGAAGACCGTCGTCGTGTAGGAGCGGCCGCGTCGGCGCTCAGCTCCCAGTGTTGGATCCTGCGATGTTGACCATCCACTGGACACCGAACTTGTCGGTCAACATTCCGAACGTGTCGCCCCACGGAGCTTTCTCGAGACCCATGGTGAACTGCGCGTCGACGGCCAACTTGTTCCAGTAGCCCGTCAGTTCGTCCTCCTCGTCGCCGCTGAGCGAGACACTCATGGTGTTGCCGGGGGTGTGCTCCATCGACGACGGCGTGTCGGCTCCCATCAGAGTGAAGCCGTTCGAGGTGGTCAGCTGGCCGTGCATGACCTTGTCCTGGTCGGCGGGATCCTCGCTGGCATTGGCCTCGCCGAGCGTGGTGACGGTCAGCTCGCCACCGAAGACCGACCGATAGAACTCCATTGCCTCGCGGGCATTGTCTCGGAACGACAGGTAGGGATTGAGAATGGACATGATCGAAGTCTCCTTCTTCGCTGAACGAGCGGGCTGAACTACGTCGACGGCATCCGTCGAAACAGTAGACACGCACCACGACGGAAAGTCACCGCAGAAGATCAAATAGAGGCGTCGGTATCGGCCAGAATGGTGCGGAGTGCAGCCACATGGTGCCGATACGCCGTTCTACCGTCCTTCGTCAACGACAACCACAGTCGACGCGAGTCCGTGCGTGATCGCTGCTGCTCGACGTATCCCGCATCGACCAGCGCGGCGACCTGCTTGCTCAGCGCCGATGCGCTCAACCCGCTGTGTTCCTTGACGATCGAGAGTTCCACCGTCGTGGCCGCGGCCAGAAGGGCACAGATTCGGAGCCGGTGTGCGGGATGAATGATGGGATCGAGATCGCTCGTCATCGACGTGTGCTGCGGTAGTGCAAGATCGATCCGATCGAGTAGATCGACGCAGCTGCGATGGCGAGCAGAAGCACAGGCCAGGCCGGTCCGCCGGGATTCCCGACAGCCTGCGCCAGTGCGACGCAGAGCGCCGAGAGCGCCACGCAGGTGAGGAAGCCTCTGTTGGTGGGTAGGGCCCACGGCGTCCCCATCCGATATCCGGTGATGACGTTGACCGCGATGATCACCGCAGCTACCCCCAGGGGCGCGGCCTGGCTGTCGAGAAGGGCGGTCAGTGCGAAAACGGCAAGCAGCACCGCGTTGACCGGGTACAGCCATATCGGCCACCGAGTGTCTCGTACCGCGCGCTGAACTCGGTCGATGTCGTCGAGGGCTGTCCGTGCTTCGGCAGGTGTGGGTCTTCCGATGCTTTCCATGGTGGAAACCGTATTGGATAGTTTCCATCATGGCAACCATCTGGCGAGGGTCAGGTGTCGGCAGGCCGCGATACTTCCGATTCCCAGCGGGCTCGTCGTTCGTCGTCGGACTGTTCCCACCACGGCGTTCCACGCTCGCCGAGGGCGACTTTGGTGGCGTGCACCCCTGCCCGAGATTCCGGTGCGCCCGACGTCCGTTTGACCTCCCTGCGCCACGCCATCAGGATCGACCGCAGTTCGGCATTGCGATCCTCGGGGATGTCAGGATCCGTTGCGCGCCAACGTCGACCCTTGATGACGATGTAGCGACCGTCCTCGGTGCGTTCCGGTTCTTCGGCCATGGGTCCACACTGCCATGCGTCAGCTGCTCAGATACTGCGGCACTGCAATCCCGTCGAGCCCGAGCGCAACGGCGGCACGAGCGGTGACCGGGCCGACCAGATTGCCTGTCCCGTTGTAGCCGCCGAATGCGACCACGGTGTCGTCGACGACTGTGCACAGCGGGCGCCCGTCCGCGGTGAATCCCACGGATGCAGCCCAACGCGCAACAACCGAAAAAGATTCTCCTGCAAACGATGTCGCGACAGATTCGATGTAGTCCTGCACCTGGGCGGTCGGTTCGTCGGACGGTGTCCACTCGTCGTCTACGAAGAGGTCACGACCGCCCCCGACATACAGCCGTCCCGACGCGTCCTGCTGCGCGTAGTCGTATCCCCATCGTCCGTACACGGGGCAGGGCAGTCGTCTCGGCGTCACGGGCGAGGTGGCGAGCATCTGCAGACGCGCGGTCCGAACCCGGCCGTCGAGCTGGGGGAGTACCTGTTCGAGCCGACCGTCGACGGCAACGAGAACCAGGCCGCACCGAATCACCCCACTCGGCGTCGTGACTGCTCCTGGCTCGATGGCGGTTGCGGGCGTGTTCTCGTACAACCGGGCGCGGCCCGCGAGGATCGACGCCAACCCCAGCGCGCGACGCGCAGGATTCATCACCGCGTCGTCCGGTAGGAAGATCCCGCGCCCCAACTCGCCGGAATACTGCTCGACGGCAATGTCGTTCTCGCGCAGGCACTGTGCCAGCGCATCGCAATCCTCCGAATCAGCGAGCTCGACCGGCGCGCCGGGCACTCCCGCGAGCCTGATGGATCCGGTACGGCGGACGACGTCGGATCCGAGAATCTCTTCCAGAGAGTCGATCTCGGCCAGAGTCGCTCGATACAGATCCACCGCACACGGGCCCCAGGTTGCGAGCGCAGCGTGCAGAAAAGTCGCCGGACCACCGAGCAGGAATCCGCCGTTGCGGCCCGCGGCACCGGCAGCGATCCGTCCTGCGTCGATACCGACCACATCGAGACCACGGTCCACGAGGTCGGTTACAGCGGCCAGACCCGAGCCTCCCAGGCCGACGACGCAGACGTCCGCGGTGCCGTCACGCTCCAGTGCGGGCAGGCCCGGCCAGCCGGACACGGCCGGGTCGTCGTCCCACGCCGGGCGGGACATGTCGCTGGCAATCATCGGTCGATGGTATCGACGGATTCGGCGGGCGGATGGTTTACGATTCCGGCACCCGCATCCCAGCACCGGTAAGGACCGTCCATGCGCACTGTGATCGTGACCGCGTTCGTTTCGCTCGACGGCGTCATGGAGGGACCGGGCGGCGAGGTGGGTTATCGCAACTCGGGGTGGACGTTTCAGGGCATCGAGTTCGACCCGGCCGCGTACGAGATCAAAGGACGTGAGCAGGAAGAGGCCACGGCGCTGCTGTTGGGCCGCACCTCGTACGAGGCATTTGCGCCGATCTGGCCCACCATGGACGATTTCGCCGGGTACAACGCGATGCCGAGGTACGTGGTGTCGACAACGCTCGAACAGGACGACTCACGCTGGCCGGCAACCATTCTGCGCGGTATCGACGACGTTGCCGAGCTCAGGGACTCCGATGGTGGGCCGATTTCGATCCACGGCAGCGCCACTCTGGGGCGAAGTCTCGCCGACGCCGGACTCGTCGATCGGTACCACCTGCTCGTCTTTCCACTCCTGCTCGGGGCGGGAAAACGATTGTTCAGTGAGGCCGACAAGGACACCACGCATCTCGAACTGGTCGAACACGAGGTCTACGGCAACGGAATTCAGAAGCAGGTGTTCGACGTACGACGATGACCGGGCGGGGCAGGCCTCAGATGTCGTCGCTTCGGATGGTGCGCCGCCGCACGGAGACGAGTTGCAGCTCGGGACGTGAGGCCGCCACGCGCTCGATTCGGTCGAGAACTTCGGTGACGTGGTCGCGATCGCCTGCTACGACTGACGCGCCGACACCTGCTCGTCTGTGCAACTCTCGATGATCGGTCTCCGCGGCCGACACCGCGAACTTACGTTGCAATTCGGAGATCACCGGCCGGATCACGGAGCGCTTCTCTTTGAGTGAGTGAACGTCTCCGAGAAGGAAGTCGAATTCTATCCATCCAATCCACATATACCGACCATCCTAACGCTGGGGGATACCCGAGCACTCGGGATTCGACTCGGCGATGCTTCGGATGCGCACCATTCGCCGAACATGTTCGTACACTGGCGGCATGGCTGCACCGGCGGAACACGGCTCCTTGCCGCCCAGCCTTGTCGAAATGGCGACTCGCCAAGTCCGATCCGAGGTGCTCAGCGGTGCGCTCGAGCCCGGATCCCGAGTGGTCGAGGAAACCCTGTGCGCGCGCCTCGGGATCAGCCGAGCACCGGTACGTGAGGCGTTGCGCCTGTTGGCTCAGCAGGGTCTCGTCGAACATCTTCCACGTCGCGGGTTTCGAGTGACGGTGTGGTCGACAGTGGACATTCTCGAACTCTTCGAGCTGCGTCAGGTTCTCGAACGGCATGCGCTCGAGCGCGCGCTCCCGCTCGCGTCGTCTCGCGACGGTGCGTTCGCGCCGGTACGAACGGCGCTCGACGAGATGCGTGACGCCGATGCGCGGGGCGACACCCTCGGCAAGGACGACGCCCACCGGCGTTTCCACGAAGCCATCGTGGCGTTGGCAGGCAGTCGCCAACTCGATGTGGCGTATGCCCCGATCCTGCTGAAGTTGCAGCTACCGATGGCCCGCAATCTCAGGGAAGAAGCCCGAGTAGCCAATCCGGTCGACGGGATCCGGCGTCACGAGTGGTTGCTCGACGCCATCGAATCGAACGATCTGTCGGTGGCGCTCGCTGCGTTGAAGCAGCACGGCGAGCTGACCTACCTGCATCTCGAGAGTACTTCCTAACAGACTCGAAACACGGCAACAACCTGCAGTAACAGAAAACTGTCGACAATCGACGGTATGAATTCAGACCTTGGACCGGTACTCGGCCCGACCGTTGCCGAGATGCTCGCGGCGTACCGAACCGGTGCCTCGACTCCCACGGCAACGGTGGAGGCCTTCTCGACCGCCGTGGCTGCGCGCGGCGACGACGGAACGTGGATCACCATCGTGGCCCGTGCGGAACTGCTCGCGGCCGCCGCGGCTCTGGAAGCGCGACCCGATGCGGTGTCGCTACCCCTGTACGGAATTCCCTTCGGCGTCAAGGACAGCATCGACGTGGCCGGATACCCGACCACTCTCGCCTGTCCCGACTACGCGTACACGCCGGATTCGACGGCCCCGGCAGTGCAGGCGTTGGTCGACGCCGGAGCCATCTTCGTCGGCAAGACCAGCCTCGACCAGTTCGCGACCGGGCTGAACGGAACGCGCACGCCGCACCCGATTCCGCGGAGCGTCTACGGCAACGACATGATCTCGGGCGGGTCCAGCTCCGGTTCGGCACTGGCCGTCGCCCTCGGGCAGGTGCCGTTCTGCGTGGCCACCGACACCGCAGGATCGGGGCGAGTGCCCGCAGCGCTCAACGGCATCGTCGGGTACAAACCGTCACGCGGCCTGATCAGCACCGTCGGACTCGTCCCCGCGTGCAAGTCGCTGGACTGCATCACCCTGATGGCGACGACGGTCGAGGATCTCGATCTCGTCTTCGACGTCATGTGCGCCGAGGATCCAGCGGACGGCTGGTCGCGTCGCCGCGGAGAGAAGTTCGACGGGCACGAGGTCACTGTGGGTCTACCGGACCTGCAGCAGTTGGATTTTTTCGGCGACGCAGCCATGTTCGATGCACATTCGGTCGCGCGCCGGTCGCTTCCCGAGCATGGATTACGGACCACCGCAGTCGATCTCACTCCGTTTCTCGATGCCGGATCGCTGCTGTATCAGGGACCGTGGGTTGCCGAGCGGCTGGTCGAGTTCGACGAATTCCTCACCGACAAGCCCGATTCCATCGTTCCGGTCGTCCGCGAGATATTCCTGGGTGGACGGCGGTACAACGCCGTCGATGCCTTCCGTGCCCTGCAGACGCTGCAAGACCTTCGCGCTCGCGTCGCGCAGCTCTGGACATCGATGGACGTGATGATCGTGCCGACCATCGGTACCACCTTCACCGTGCCCGAGGTACTCGCGGACCCCATCGCGTGCAACACGAAGCTCGGCCACTACACCCACTTCGGGAACCTTCTCGACCTGACCGCCGTAGCGGTTCCCTCCGGGCTCACCGAGGACGGTCGACCGGTCAGCCTCATGGTGATCGGGCCTGCGCTGGCCGACGATACGATTCTCGCAGTCGCGGCCCGGTTGCTCGGAGAGGGGCGCACCGTCTCACCGCCTCTCGCTGGCGGAGAGCCGGCGGTCGGGACCATCGACATCGTCGTTGCCGGGCACCATCTGTCAGGAGAGCGCGCCAACCCGCAGCTCGTCGAGCTGGGCGGGTCCCTGGTCGAGGCCACGTGCACCGCGCCGACGTACACACTGCTTCGGATCGGAACCGCCGATCCGACACCCGGTCTGTTGCGAGTTCCATTCGGCGGCAGCGCAATCGACGTGGAGAGGTGGCGTCTGCCCGCCACTTCTCTTGCGGTACTCGCGGGCAGAATGCCGGCGGTACTCGCTCTGGGACGAGTGCTGCTGGCCGACGGTTCCGACGTTCTCGGCTACGTCTGCGATGCCACTGTGCAGACCGGTGCGGAGGGACACACCGTCGACGACATCAGCGAGTTCGGTGGCTGGCGGGCATATTCCCGGGCGATCAGTTCTGCTCACGACACTTCCATTGCAGCACAGGAGATCTCATGACCTCAACACATACACCGGTAGTTTCGATACCGTCGGCGTCGCCATCGGAGTTCACCCTCGACGCGTCGACGACGGCACTGCTCGTCATCGACATGCAGAGGGACTTTCTGCTTCCAGGGGGATTCGGTGAGAGCCTCGGCAACGATGTAGGCCAGCTCCGAACCGTGATCGAACCACTCGTGGGTCTCATCGCGGTGGCCAGGGAGGCCGGGATACCGGTGATCCACACCAGGGAGGGGCATCTGCCGGACCTGTCGGACTGCCCGCCGGCCAAGTTGCGCCGCGGCGCGCCCTCTCGGCGCATCGGAGATCGGGGAGCGTTCGGCCGCATACTCGTTCGCGGTGAGTACGGCCACGACATCGTCGACGAATTGGCACCACTCGAAGGCGAGACCGTCATCGACAAGCCCGGCAAAGGGGCGTTCTACGCCACCGAGCTCTCCGAGGTTCTCACGAGCGCCGGAATCACCACCCTGCTCGTCACCGGTGTGACGACGGAGGTGTGTGTGCACACCACGGTGCGGGAGGCCAACGATCGAGGATACGAATGCCTCGTGGTGACGGACTGTGTCGGTTCGTATTTCCCGGAGTTCCAGCGAGTGGGCCTCGAGATGATCTCGGCTCAAGGCGGGATTTTCGGGTGGACCGCGCCGTCGGAGGACGTCGTTGCCGCGTTGGTCGCGTTCGTTCCCACTTCTGCGAGCCGATAGGACCAGAACATGACCATGGACGTCAAAGACTCACCCGCTGCAGGCTCGTCGCCCTCGTTCACCCTCTCGTGGTGGACGAAAGGCGACACCAACGCATTCTTCGGACTCGGCTTCAACATCCTCGTCAACGTTCTCACTCTGACCACCTTGAGCATCGCAGTGGTCGGTATTCCAGGAAGCGACGTCCTCGGGACGCTGCTGCCTGCTCTCGGAATCGCACTGATCCTGGGAAACTTGTACTACATGGTTCTCGCTCGTCGACTTGCCAAGCGCGAGAACCGAACCGACGTGACTGCGCTACCCTACGGTCCGAGCGTGCCGCACATGTTCATCGTCGTGTTCGTGGTCATGCTCCCGGTCTACCTGGCGACGGGCGACGCGGTTCAGGCGTGGGCGGCGGGACTCGCCTGGGCCTTCATGATCGGCATCATCGTCATGATCGGAGCGTTCGTCGGGCCCTACATTCGCAGGATCACCCCGCGCGCGGCAATGCTCGGTACGTTGGCCGGCATCTCCATCACGTTCATCGCGATGCGCCCGGCCGCGCAGATGTGGGAGGCCGCCTGGATCGGGTTGCCCGTTCTCGCAATCATTCTCATCGGCTTCTTCACAGACGTGAAGTTGCCCGGCAACATTCCGGTGGGTCTCGCGGCGCTTCTGGTGGGCACGGCGATCGGCTGGATCGGCGGATACATGTCCGTGCCGGACGTGACCGAGGCGGCGAGCAATATCGCGCTCGGCCTTCCGGATCTGCGCCTCGATCTCCTGCTCGACGGTCTCGGTAACCTGGCACCCCTGCTCCCCACCGCAATTCCGTTGGGGGTCTACAACTTCACCGAGGCGATGAGCAACGTCGAAAGCGCGTCCGCTGCCGGAGACAACTACAACCTGCGCAGTGTGCTGCTCGCGGACGGCTTCGGTGCGGTCGTCGGCTCGGCGTTCGGATCGCCGTTCCCGCCCGCGGTCTACATCGGCCATCCCGGCTGGAAGGACGCAGGTGGCCGCACCGGATACTCGGTCGCATCGGGCGTCGCGATCGGGTTGATGTGTTTTCTCGGGTTGTTCGGATTGCTGGCGACGTTGCTGCCGATTCCCGCGATCGTTCCGATTCTGCTGTACATCGGACTGCTGATCGGTGCCCAGGCATTCCAGTCGGTGCCGAAGCTGCACGCTATCGCGGTGGTGGTGGCGCTGCTTCCCAACCTCGCGGAGTGGGCGGTGGGTCTGATCGACAACGCACTCAGCGCGGCAGGTACATCGGCTACCGAAGTGGGCAGTGAGGCACTGGGTCAGGCGGGTGTCGTCTACGACGGGCTGAAGACGTTCGGATCGGGAGCGGTACTCGCCGGACTGATGTTGGGCACCATCGTCACGTTCGTTCTCGACAAACGGTTTCTCGCCGCCGCAGCAGCGGGTGGGGTGGCCGCGGCACTGTCGTGGGTCGGTCTGATCCACTCACACGAGGTGGGGTGGGCAGCCAACCCGCAAGTGGCCCTGGGTTATCTGTTCTTCGGGCTCGTGTGTCTGGCGTACTCGCGGCTGATTCCCGCCCCGAAGCAGACGGGCGAACCACAACCGGTCGGGGAGTAGGGCTTCCCGATGCGGGCCGCGTGGCCCGCATCGGGAACTGCTCTAGCGCGTGCTCACGAGCTCGAGCGCCACGAGATCGGAGAGGTACTTCTCGATCAACTCGCGCCCGAGGTGCGGAATGTCCCCGACGGCCGAGGCGAACTCGTCGGCGGGCAGCATCGCCCCGGACGACGGGTGTTGCGGGTGTGCGTACGAGTCGATCAGGGGGAGCAGCGAGTGCGAACGCTGCTTCTCCGGCAATGCCTCGACTGCGGCACCGAACCGTTCGAACCACTCGTCGTAGTTCTCGACGATCTCGATGTCGCGACCTGCGTCACGCATCCAATCGACGAACGTGTCCAGCGAGATGTCGTCGTCGTGTGGGTTGAGGATGTCGAACGTTCGGTAGCCAGAGGTATCCCCGCCCGCGATCGACGTGATGGCCGAAGCACTGAAATCGGCAGGCAGACCGTCGTAGTGGGCCAGCGGTCGCCCTTTCTCGTCGGTCGGTGCCCCGGTGTCGGTGGCGTAGAACGTGTGAGGAGCCAGGCCGGTTGCGACGACCGAGAGGATCAGACGCGTGAACACGTCCGGCACGTTGAGCTGACCGGTCCATCTGCTGTGCGCCAGGATCATGTCCGAGCGAAAGACCGACACCGGCAGGCCGAACTCGTCGAACGCGTTGCGCAACAGCACTTCACCGGCCCACTTGGAGTTTCCGTAGCCGTTGGCGTAGGAATCGTCCACA
>NZ_NOZF01000083.1:0-5675 GCF_002258565.1 Rhodococcus sp. 05-2254-6 | reverse complement strand
TTCCATCGGATCGAACAGCTTCCTCAACTACGACGCGATCCTGTTGGACTGCGCGCCCATCACCATCGGTGACGATGTGTCGATCGGACCACGGGCACAACTGCTGACGCCGCTGCACCCCATGGAAGATCACGAGGCGCGCCGAACACGCTGGGAGAGTGCTCTTCCCATCGTCATCGGGAACAACGTCTGGCTGGGCGGCGGAGTCATCGTGTGCCCGGGCGTCACGATCGGCGACAACTCGGTGATCGGTGCAGGCAGCGTTGTCACCCGGGACGTGCCGTCGCACACCTTCGCTGCCGGAAACCCGTGTCGGACCATTCGCGCCCTACCGTGAGATCACCTCGTGCAAGATCTTGTCGGAGTCACCGACGAGCGTGTCGACGGCCATCCGGGCGCCCCACCAGATGCCCAGCCATCCGATAGCCGCGGCCACGGGAACGGACAGGTACGCGAACGCACCGGGCAGGAGCAGTGCCAGCAGCAGACCGGGCACCACCGACACTCCGAGTACGACCATCGACAGCAAGATCAATGCGAACGAACCTCCGTTGAACGACCCTCGGGTGTTCAGCGAAAAGGCCTTGGTGGGTTCGGGGACCGGGTAGGCGGCACGGACCGAGATCACGACGATGAGCCCGGCACTGACGCCGAGCATCGACAGCGTCACCGAGATGGGGACCGCCAACCGGTCGAGTCCGAGGTCGCCGAACACTCGGACCACCGTCGTCGACACGATCGCGAACGGTGCCGCAACCATCAGCCACGCGATCTGCCGACCACGGACGTCGTCGCGCAGAGCCTGCGGAATCATCACCAGATGCCACATCGAACCGCCGTCGAGGCCGTACAGATTCGACCCCGCGCCCATCGCCAAGTAGATCACCATCCACGCACCCCACGCTGCGCTGAACGGAATCGAGTCGGTCAGCAACGGGCCGACGCCTCCGAGCACCGTGAAGATCAGCACCGACAGCAACTGGCTTCGACGACGCACGTCGCCGCCCCACAGGGACAACTCCCGCATCACCACCGCGCCGACACGGGTAGCGCGCCAGCCGGTGTCGCTGTTGCGCCCGTTCGTTGCCGTCTGCTTCCGCGACGCGCCGTACGAGGCGGACACCCGCCCCTCGAAGAGCCGCAGCACAAGTCGCTGCCACGCCCACACCACTGCGACGTCGAGCAGCAGCAGGCCTGCCACTGCGCCGATTGCGAGAGGCCAGTTGCCGTCGAGCGCAGCGTCGACTCCGGTGATGCCCCAGCTGAACGGAATCGAATGTGCCAGCGTCAGAGGCCATGTCACTTCGCCCGACAGCACCCGAGAGAAGTTCTGGGTGATGGGGAACTGCAGGAAGTACAGGCCGCCGAACACCGCACCGAACGCCAGCAGAGCGAGCTCTCGAGTACGCCGACTCTTCAGTAGCTGAGACATCGCCACGGTGACCACCCTGGACAGCGTCACGAAGAGTACGACGGTCGCAGGCCAGGCCACCAGGGCAAGCGGAAGTGCTGCGAGAGAACGGGACACGGCGTAGATCGGGATCGACGCGGTCGCGATGGCCGTCAACGGCACCAGCATCCCGTACGCCGAGGTGGCCAACAGGGCATGCGCCAGGCGTGAAGGTTTCACCGACAGCATCTGGAAGTGGCGGGGCTGGATGTTGTCGTCGGAGATCCCCGAGAGCACCGGGAACAGCACCCAGCTCAGACCGATCAGTGTCAGCCCGAGGCTCACGGTGCCGCCGACCAACACCTGCGAGGCCCCACTGCGCGCAGACAACACACAAGCCAATACCGCGAAGACCAGCCCCAGCAACCCGAACACGCTTTTCACCACTGCTTGGCCGCCCCTGAATTGCCTGCGGTAGAGCGTGATTCGCATCTGCAGGACGGTTCGACCGAGAGACGTCACGAGCGCATCCAGGACAGGCCGTCGGGGTTCTGTTCGCGAGTACCGACCAGGCGAACGAAGGCATCGTCCAGACTTCCGCCGTTGCGGACCTCGTCCACCGTTCCCGCAGCCACGACTCGGCCACCGGTGATGACGCCGACGTGGGTGCAGAGCTGCTCGACGAGCGCCATCACGTGACTCGACAGGATCACCGACCCGCCGGAGCGAACGAACTGGACCAGAATGGTGCGAATGGTGGTGGAGGAGATGGGGTCGACCGCCTCGAAGGGCTCGTCCAGCACCAACAGCCGGGGGCCGTGCAGCAGCGCCGAGGCCAGTCCGATCTTCTTGGTCATACCCGCCGAGTAGTCGGCGATGACGGTTCCCCCGGCGTCGGCAAGATCCAACGCGTCCAACAGCTCGTCCCGACGCTGCGCAATCACGTCCTCGGGCATCGCGCGCAGTCGTCCGAAGTAGGTCAGAAGCTCGTGGCCGGTGAACTGGGATGGCAGAGCGAGCCCGTCGGGCAGTACTCCGAGTAGCTCTTTCGCGGCGATGGGGTCGGCCCAGACGTCTCGTCCGAACACCAGACTTCGGCCGTACTGTGGCCTGAGCAGGCCGACCGCCATGGACAGACACGTCGTCTTGCCTGCGCCGTTGGGGCCGACGAGTCCGAACATCGAACCGGGTGGAACCATCAGCGACAGGTCGTCGACTGCAACTTTGGGGCCGAAAGCCATACAGAGGTGCTCGATCAGCAGGGCAGCAGAATTCGTTTGCACGGGTAACAGACTAACCGGTATGGGACGGTTCGTCATCCGGTATCGATCAGCCGTCCCGGTACCATCTGGGCATGAATCGCACGGCAGTGGTCACCGGAGCTTCGTCGGGTATCGGACGCGCGGTTGCGCAGGCGCTCCTCGCCCGGGGGTATCGAGTGATCGGCACCTCCCGCAATCCGGACTCGATGACCGACGCGCAACGGGCCACCGGCGTCGAGTATCGCGCTCTCGACCTCACCGATGCCGAGTCGATCCGGAACTTCGTCGCCGATCTCGGTGTCGTCGACGTATTGGTCAACAACGCCGGTGAGAGTCAGTCCGGGCCGTTCGAGGAGCTGCCGACCGATGCCATCGAGCGGTTGTTCCAGTTGAACGTCTTCGGTGCAGTGACGCTGTCCCAGGGCGTCATTCCCGGTATGCGCGAGCGTGGATACGGCCGCATCGTGATGATCGGATCGATGCTGGCCAGCTTCCCGCTCGCCTACCGCTCGTCCTACGCGTCGACGAAGGCCGCCATCAAGGGCTTCTCCGATGCCGCGCGCCTGGAACTTTCACCCTTCGGGGTGTGGATGACCACCGTCGAGCCGGGCTCGATCAACACCGGAATCAGTGAGCGACGAACCAAGTACATCGCACCGGATTCGGTCCACCGAGACGACTTCCACACCGCGATCTCGTCCCTGGACCGCAAGGAGGGAACCGGCATCTCCGCCGAGGACGTCGCGGAGGTGGTGTTGAAGGCCATCGAGGCCGACAAGCCGAAACCGTTGTACGCCAGAGGAAGCAACGCACCGATCGTGTTCATGGCGCGGCGGTTGCTCCCGGCGACCTTCATGGAGAAGACAATCGCGAAGATGTTCGGCCTGAAGCGGTAGCCGACGTCACCCGGCGATCGCCGCGTGCATTTCCCAGACGATCACTTCGGCTCCGGTTGCGGTGCTCAGTTTCTGCCCGCCGCCTCCGGATATCCGCACGGCGTCGCCCGCGGCAAGCACACCGACTCCCTCGAGCATCACTTCACCCTCGGCGACGAAGATGTGCACGAACGGGGCGTCGGGCACATCCACCGGGGTTTGTCCCGGTTGCAAACGCGCGGCGTGCATGGCGGCGTACTTGTTCTTGATTCGGATCGCCGCGTGGTCCGCATGATGGGCCATGCCTGATGCCACGGGAACCAAGCCACCACTGAGCAATTCGCCATCTATTTCGAGTTGCTCGTAGCCGGGAGTGATGCCCTGCTCGTCCGGCACAACCCACATCTGAACGAACCGAACAGGATCGCCGTGTTTGCCCGAATACGAGCCGGCGGTATCGCCGAGTCGCCACGAATCGTTCTTCTCCGAATGCAGAATTCCGGTACCCGCACTCATGCGCTGCGCGAGGCCGGGATAGATGACGCCGGAATGGCCCATCGAATCCTGGTGCACCAGCGATCCTTGCAGTACCCAGGTCACGATCTCCATGTCACGGTGCGGGTGGGTGTCGAATCCCTGCCCGGGGGTGACGATGTCGTCGTTGTTGACCATCAAGACGCCGTGGTGGGTGTTGCCACGATCGAAGTGGTGGCCGAAGGAGAAGGAGTGCTTGGAGTCGAGCCAGCCGATCTTGGTCTTGAATCGCTCGTCGGCCCGCCGGACGTCGAGTGTGGTTGCTGCAGAGGTCATGTCATTGCCTCGAATCTCGAAGTATGGGGTCAGAGAACGTGCGAGCCGTACATCTCACCGAGTGGATCGGCGATCAGTTCGAGACGCGCACCGTCGGGGTCGCGGAAGTACAGCGAGACCTCGCTGTGCTCGATCAGTTCCACTCCGGCGTCGATCAGCTTGGTACGCAGGTGTTCCCACCTGGTGGGCTCGACGCTGATCGCCACGTGGTGGAGGCCGCCGAGCACCTCTGCATACGGTCCGACGTCGAGTCCGGGAAAGTCGAAGAACGCCAGCAGGTTGCTGTTGCCGATATCGAAGAAGAAGTGCGAGGAGCCCGGGTAGTCACGGTTCTCGATCAGTTCGGTGAGCGGGAACTCGAGAAGATCCTGGTAGAAGCGAACCGTTGCTTCGACGTCGCTGCTGACCAACGCGGTGTGATGCAGTCCCCGGGCCGACGACGCGGGCCGCTCGCCTGCAGGCTTCATGTGCTGGGCACGAATGCGGTCACGCTGGATGGTGTGCTGATCTGTCTCGGTCATCGCTCTACCCTTCGGTCAAGTAGTTGCTTCGTCAACTACTACGAACAGTACACCGAGTAGTTGCGTTGTCAACTAATATGGACCCATGGAATCCCCACGGTGGCTCAGCCAGGACGAACAGTCGGCCTGGCGCGCATACCTCGACGCGACGCGGCTGCTGCTTCGCGATCTCGACAACCAGCTCACTCGCGACTCCGGTATCTCGTTCACCGACTTCGAGCTGCTGGTGGTGCTCTCCGAAGCGCCCGATCGCCGACGCCGCATGAGCGAACTCGCCGACGCCGTCACCACTACTCGAAGCGGCGTGACGAGGGCCATCAGCCGGTTGGTCGAGTGCGGTTGGGTTCGACGCGTCAAATGCGACGACGACAAGCGGGGCATGTCCGCCGAACTCACCGAGTCCGGCCTCAGCACCCTCGCCGAGGCCAGTCCAGGGCACGCCGCAGCGGTGCGGGAGAACATGTTCGACCTGGTGAACCCAGAGGATCTCGCGGCCCTCACCCGCACTTTCTCGGCAATGCGGAACCACGCGTCGTGACCCTCACCCACATTCCCGGCGAACAGCGGCATCACTGGTGGAACGAATGGCTCGACTCCAGACAGTCCTTCCCCGCCACCGGCAATTACGACCTGGCGGCGAACGCGCACGGGCTGCTGATGGTGCACAACGAGGACACCGTCTTTCCCGGGGAAGGCTTCGACTCGCACGAGCACCGGAACATGGAGATCCTCACGTGGATACTCGAGGGCACGCTCGCGCACACCGATTCCGAGGGCCATTCCGGGCTGATCCGCCCCGGGCTGATTCAAAGAATGA
>NZ_NOZF01000149.1:0-5955 GCF_002258565.1 Rhodococcus sp. 05-2254-6 | reverse complement strand
CAAGGTGCCTGTCACGGGGATGGTCGTCCCGTTCCTCTCCAACGGAGGAAGCTCGCTGACCTGTATGTGGATCGCCGTCGGGCTTATCGTCGGCATCGGATCCCACCGCTGGCGGCCGGTTCCAAGCGTCCCCGAACTCCGCGTTGTCGCACGCGTCGACCGAACGAAGTGGGCGATCCTCGGACTGTGGTTGATCGTCATCACTTTGGTTGCCTGGCAAACCGTCGTACCCGAAGTTCCCGCACGAACCGCAGCCCAGGATGCCGCGTCACGAAACCCCGGCCCGGTTGTCTTCCGCGACGGGACGCCGTTCCTCGTCCCATCGACGATGCGTGACGCGACCACCGATGCCGACGTGCAAACCCGCACCCTGGAGTCGTCGATACCGCAGCTCAACGGAGACATCGACGCCGCCTACTTCGTCGCCACGAACATGAGCGCCGGCACTTGCTTACGACCATGGCTGGAACACCTTGTTGTGAAGAAGGCATGCGAATCACCGACAATGGTCACCTCCCTCGATTCAGCGGTCCAGACCGCTGCCCGCGACGGTCTCGAAACCCGCGGATACGAAGGGGACGTCGTAGCCTTGGACCTCAAGGACGGCAGTATCCTCGGCCTCTACTCACACCGCTCGGACCAACACTCCTATGACGCCGGCTACCCGGCGGTGTATTCGCAAAGCGCACCGGGATCGACGTTCAAAACCATCGTCGCAGCCAGCGCCCTGAGCGCAGGACAGAACACCACCACGCCGGTTCGCGACGAATACACACCCCCGGGCGGGGTCGGCATCGTCCACAACGCCGGCAACATCGAAGGCGGCGGCGATCTGACCCAGGCACTTGCGGAGTCCAGTAACACCGCATTCGCCGAGATCGCCATCCGAACCGGTCTGCAGTCGATCACCCAGATGACCGCGGTGCTCTCCGCCGATTCCGCCGACTTCCCGACTCACCCCGGCATCGTCGTGGGAGGCGTCGGCGACGACCCAGATGCGCTTGCGCGCACGGGATTCGGTCAGCAGGACGTCCGCGCATCACCGTACGAAATGGCCGTGGCGGTGGGCCGACTCGCGACGAACGGAGCACTACCCCGCGCGCGGGTGCAGCTAGGGCAATGCACAGACGACCAGCTGGATGTCGACTCCGTTACGTCGCCACCGGCAACCGCACTCGTTCTCGACAACCCGGTTACCGGACCCGTGCTCGACGGTATGCGGGCGGTCGTGCAGGACGGACACGCAGGCGAGCTCGGGATTCTCGACATGCCGGTCGCCGCGAAGACCGGCACCGCGGATGACGACCGCGGTTCCTACGACGGCTGGGTAGTCGCACTCGCGCCGGCAGAGAACCCCGAAATAGTCATCGCCGTCCGAATCTTGGGCGGTGAACAGTCGCCTCGATCCGGTGCAGCGGATGCCGCTCCCGTCGCAGCCGAGGTAGCGGTGGCGGCAATCGACGCAGTACGAGAAGATATCGGCCCGTGTCGCAAACCACAAGGAACGCAGGGAAAATAGTTCATGACGGCAACGAATTACACCACGGTCGAAGTGTGGGCCTCGGACATCGTCAAGTACCGAGATGACGGTGCGAACAACAGGCGCGTCCCCGTCGTAAGGTTCAGCCCGCCGAAACAGGTCGGACCTGCGATCCAGCTGGAGGAAGGGGACCGCCTCGAAATCGGTAGGCCCACCAAGAACGTCACCGACGGATACAGACGACTAGATGTGCCGGATGCACATAAGGCGTTCTCTCGGAACAGTTTTTTGATCACGGAGAGGGCGGACGCGACGCAGGTTAGGACCAAGCAGCGCGGAGGCTGCCATATCCAGTGGTGGGGTCACGCAACAGCTAGAGCGCTGAGAATGAACGAGAATTTTTTCGTGACAACGGACCCCACGTCGTTCCGAGTCGATTGCTCGGGACCGTTGGAACGCGGTCAAACGACATCCCACGAGCAGGCAGTCTGGGTGCTCGTACATCCGGGCAGGGTGCATCGGTTGCCACCGACGTCCCCGAACTATGTTCCGGGCGAATTAGAAACCGGTCTCACAGCCGGAGAAGACCCGACTGACCAGTACTTCTACCCAAAGGTCGTGCCGGGGACCAAGGCGCATCGGGAGTATCTGGCCGCACTCGATCTAATCGAATGGCACTTCAGCGATCTTCTGGAGTGGCCGCCGCGTTTCGAGCCTTCGGCGAGCAGGCCCGGGCTCTCTGGCGAGCGTCAGAAGGTGCTGCTTTTCCGTCACGCCCTGACCCAAGTCGGGCACCACGTCGATGCCGACGCCATTCACGCTCTCCCGGATTCGTTTCTACAGTGGATCGTCGCGCACAACATGCTGTCGTTCCACGATCATCGGCAAGACTCGCGCCTGGGATCGCTCGACTAGAGCGATCCCCGATCACTGTCCGGGCGTATCGCCGTGTTCTGTCAAGAATGCGGGCGAAACACACTGACTCGGCACGGCTGTACGACCGCAGTGATCAGGGCGTCCGCCAAGGTGGGATCGCTCGCAGGAAGCGATCCCACTGCAAGCACCAGCCTGTTATTTCGAGTGACGTCTCGCGCCGCCCACGTTTCCGGGAACGCTGCCATGTCGTCCTGACCGTCGGCCGACTCGGCTGCACGATTGGTCGTCCGCGCTCCGCCGTCGAACGCCGGCCGAACCACACACCCAGACGCGAGCATTACAGCCAAGCACACCTTCGCAACTACCTCGGCGCGTCCGGACCGGGCTACGAGCTGCTGGGACGCCGCCTCTATCAGATCAAGAAACTCCTGATCTCCGTCGCCGAGTGAGGTCAAATATTCGTGCCACGGCTGCGCGTACGGACGTTCGGTCAACGCGACTCGTCGAGCGCGTGCGAGTTGCTGTTCGAGGACGAGATCAACGGTAGCGCGGCGCAGTTCGATCGGACCCCGAACATCAACAGCGTGAACCCGAATAGTGTTGTTGCTGTGGGCCGCTACCGGATCCCGTGAGACGTGGGAATGGATACGAAAGTTTTCGGTTCCGGGTGTGGATCACAGTGCAATCGTCCCCGGCCGAGTCGGTGCTCAACAGGATCGATGAGTTCTGCTCAGCAATTCACGACGGGTCACTGTTGTTGTCACGTGCGCGACGTCGAGGGTCGTTCAATCAACTACGCTGGGTGGGCAATCCTCTTGCAGGGCTATGGGGCGGGGCTGCGTAACTGTGTCGAGCGACGGCTTCCCCGCCTGGCGGCAAACCAGCTCCAAACCGGGTTGTCGAGCGATGCAGTTCGATCAGGTACTTGGCAAGCCCGGCGAGCTCGTCGCGGAGACGCAGAGACCGAGACCAAGGGGCGGTCACCTGCTAGCTAGATGCCTGCGATCACGTCGTCGCGAAGCGCGTCGGACGACTTAGTGAGGCTCTGTGCTGCGGCAGCAAGTGCTCCTGAGATCAGTCTGAGCTGGTTCCCTTCAGCAGGTTGCCCAGCCTCGGTAGCTGCAGCGTAGGTGTCGAGAACGAGAGCTAGGCGAGCCAGTTCTTCCTGCGTTTGCGCAAGGTCTCGCTTGGTGCCGTCCAGTGTGGACTGCAGAGATTGAATGCGGAGGCCGGCGTCGTGGATCGTAGAACTGGCCTGGTCCAGCGAACTGGTGAGCGTCATGCCCGCGAGAATACATCGCGAATACGAGGTCGAAATGGGAGCTATCAACGCTGTTGGTGGCGGAGCGGCCGCGCCGTGGGCTATCCAAGGTTCGAGTAACTGATGGGTTCGTGGCCGTCCTCTGGCCAGGCAAGCGCAATGTATTTCTGGACGTCTGTCGAGGGTCTATCGAAGCGGTATGAAGCAGGTTGTACCGTCGCGCTGTTCTCGGGCACCCCAAGGCCGAGGTTCAGATTGAGTGCCCCGAATTGAACTGTTGCACCGCATACCTCGTCGTCAATTGTTTGGTTGATGACGCCGATGGATTCTGGCGTGCCCTTGGGATCGACTCGGTGCCTTCGAGCGTGCAGTCCCCATCGATTAGGGAACAACGCTCCGCGCCAAAGAATATCATGGAGCGCAACCCCTGGTTGTGTCCTGACTGACTTGAGGGGTGTGCCGGCCGCACCGAAGGAGCGTGAGGCCACGCCCCCGAGAACGAGTTTGAGGAGCCAAAGTTGTAGTCGTGGTCCACTGAGAAGGAGGAAATGATCGTCGGCCGGCCCCAGGAAAGGTGCTGTCGTGCTCGCCAAGGACAACTGCATGTCCCGTACTGCCTGAAAGAACTGTCCTGCAATGGAATCCAAAGGTGACAATGCATTGTTGTGGCGCTCACAGAGGATCTTCGAGGCTAGTGCTTTTGTGCCTACCGATTTCGATGCTCCATGCAGCCACGGTGCGCCGCTGAGCATGGGTGCTTTTCCGTCGATGTGCAGCTGCCGGTGAATGTTGGCACTGATCCAATGCTCTCTACTGATCTTGTCGGAACAGTCTGCTCCTGCCTGGCCGAAGCACTCGGGGTGTGCGTAGCCAGTGCGAGCATCGTTCAGGAGGGGTGGCGGTTCCGAGACGATCCAGCGACCGGCTGCAGTCGCATGGCAGGACCGCGTCCGCCGGCGGGATCCGCAGAGGCAGGCGTCCTCGAGATCGGGTCCCACCCGTTTGGTACTCCGCTTGTATCCGGAGGAGGTGAAGACGGAGTCGTCGAGAAGAGGAAAGGGACGGGGCACCTGAGCGATCCTATTCCGGCATTGGCTTCGGACAGGGCGCACCCGGTCCCCGGCACCGAGTGCGCCGGGGACAATTGCGGCCGCTGCCGGGTTGCGTCTTGTCGATAGATGTGATCCCAAACGCTTTGTTTATCAACGTGTTTCGATGACTCCTACGTCTTCCAGTGCAAGTGTTTCGATGGTAGATTCAGAGGCGTTCTGTTGATCGGCGGACTGACCATCCGTCACCCGAATTGAGAGGCTGAAATCTGCCATGACATCGATCGTCGATTCAGTGTTGCCAGTTGCGTCCGTGCTCGAGGTGGTCTTCGACAACGGGTCTCTAGGGGGTGCTGACTGGTCGAACCGGGCCGTCGTGCTCGAGGCCTTGCCAGAGCCCCTGGTTGCGGGATACCCCGCAGAGGGGGCCTATGTGCAGATAAGTGATGGAAGCGGCGGTATCGCCGCGTCGGGATGGTTCTCGGTGGACGAGCGCAATGCCACCGAGACCCATGCAAGCGTTGCTGTCGTGTGGCGTGAGCCGTTGATGGCCGTCGAGCACACCTACAAGAGCTGGACGGGGTTGGTGCGTACACGTGACATCTCACCGGTCACGGTGTCACCTGGGGCCGCTCCCGCGTGGTTCGGTGAGTATGTGCGGCCGATCCACGAACGGGCCGCCGTCGAACGGACCTTGCAGGCCGTACGCGAGAGCGCCAATACCGAGCGTGCGAACCATCGCGAGTGGGTCAGGCGGCTGAGCGAGTCCGCGTGCGAATGGGCGGACGAGAACAGTCTGTGCAGCGAGTTCGAGAGGTTCTGCGAACAGTGGGGGCTCGAAGGCCGAGAACGTGACTTCGATGTAGAAGTGAATGTCACGGTTGCATTAACAATGACGCGATCGGCGCGTAGCCAAGAAGATGCGGACGAGGCCGTAGATCTCGACGATGTACGGCAGCATCTACGAGACAATTTCTCGTATCTCGATGTGAATTTCACTGTGGGTGAGTAGTAGTCGCACGGGAAGTGGGGTACGCGCAGCGTGCCCCACTTCCCGGTAGCGGTCTACTTGGTCGGGGCGCGCAGCGGTCCGAAGGTGTACTAAATGCGAAAGATGTTGGAAGACAACCAAGATAGGTGATCCGTTGGCCGTTGGCGCGCAGCGCCCGGCAAGGAAAGACCGCAATAGGCCGCCTTGGCGGCCGGCTTCTGGCGGTGGGCGCGCAGCGCCCACCAGAGCCACCGCATTCAATCTCTGCAGTCCACACTGGACGGCACCAAGCGAGACC
>NZ_NOZF01000111.1:0-5998 GCF_002258565.1 Rhodococcus sp. 05-2254-6 | reverse complement strand
AACCACCGTCCATGGTGTATGACGCTCCAGTCACCATGCCGGCGTTTTCGGAGGTCAACCAGCCCACCAGTGAGGCGACTTCGGCCGGTTCGACGAGTCGTTTGATGGCGGCCTCGGTCAGCAGAACTTTCTCGAGTACCTCGTTCTCGGGGATGCCGTGTGCCTTGGCCTGGTCTGCGATCTGTGTTTCCACCAGCGGCGTTCGGACGTATCCCGGGTTGACGCAATTGCTCGTCACACCGTGGGCGGCACCTTCGAGGGCCGTCACTTTCGACAGTCCTTCGAGTGCATGTTTGGCGGTGACGTAGGCGACCTTGAATTCCGAGGCCCGCAGTCCGTGCACCGAGGACAGGTTCACCACTCGACCGAAACCGCGAGAGTACATGTGCGGCAACGCAGCTCGAACCAAAAGGAACGGCGCCTCCACCATCAGCGTCTGGATTCTGCGGAATGCGCCCGGGTCGAAGTCGACGATCGGGGCGACGGTTTGGATACCCGCATTGTTGACGAGGATGTCGACGTCCAACCGGAGGTCGTCCAACGCGGTGGTGTCGAGCAGATCCACCGACCAGACGTCTCCACCGATCTCCGACGCCAATTCCTTTGCGGCAACGTCGTTCACATCGGCGATGGTGACGCGGGCACCGCGACCGGCGAGCTCGCGTGCACACGCGGCCCCGATGCCGGACGCTCCCCCGGTGACGAGGGCGGAGCGTCCGTTCAGGTCGGTCATCGCTGTGCAGTCTTGTCGAGCAGGCCAGCCTTCGCCAGCTCGGCCTCGGTGGCCAGGTTCTTGGCGTCGGCGATGTCGATGCTTTCCAGCGCCAGTCCCTTGGTCTCCCGAGCGACGACGACGGCCACGACGGTGATCGCGCAAGCCACGGCCAGGTACACCGCGATCGGTACGGACGAGCCGTAGATATCGAGCAGCTTGACCGCGATGATCGGGGCCAGCGAACCGGCGACGATCGAGGTGACCTGGTAGCCGAGGGACACACCGGAGTACCGCATCCGCGTCGGGAACATCTCGGCCATGATGGCCGGCTGCGTGGCGTACATGAAGGCGTGGAACATCAGGCCGATGATGATGGCCAGCATGATGACGACGTTGTGGCCGCTGTTCATCATCGGGAAGGCGAAGAAGCCCCACGTTGCCGCGGTGACGGCTCCGGCGAAGTAGACCGGGCGACGTCCGACGCGGTCGGCGAGCTTGCCCACCAACGGAATCGTGCAGAAGTGGATCGCGTGGGCGATGAGCATCCACCACAGGATCGTGGAGGTGTCGGTACCCACCTCGACCGACAGGTACGTGATGGAGAAGGTGACGACGAGGTAGTACATGACGTTCTCACCGAAGCGCAGTCCCATCGCGGTGAACACGCCACGCGGGTAACGCTTCACGACCTCGAAGACGCCGTACGACGCGGCCTTGATGACCTCGGCCTGCTTGTGAGCCTCGAGGAAGATCGGGGCGTCGGAGACCTTGGTGCGGATGTAGTAGCCGACGAAGACGATGACGGCGGAGAGCCAGAACGCGACGCGCCAGCCCCAGCTGAGGAAGGCTTCGTCGGACAGTGTGGTCGTCAGGACGAGCAGCGCGACGGTGGCGAGCAGGTTACCTGCGGGCACGCCGGCCTGCGGCCAGCTGGCCCAGAATCCGCGGGACTTGTTGGGGCTGTGTTCTGCGACGAGGAGAACCGCGCCGCCCCATTCGCCGCCGACGGCGAAGCCCTGGATGAATCGCAGGGTCACCAGCAGTCCCGGTGCCCAGTAGCCGATCGCCTCGAAGGTCGGTAGGCAGCCCATGAGGAACGTGGCTCCGCCGACGAGGACGAGGCTGAACTGCAGCAACTTCTTTCGGCCGTACTTGTCGCCGTAGTGACCGAAGACGATGCCGCCCAACGGACGTGCGACGAATCCGACGGCGTAGGTGACGAAGGCCGCGAGGATCGCGTCGAGCTCACTGGTTCCGGCAGCGAAGAAGATCTTGCTGAACACCAGCGTTGCGGCGGTGCCGTAGAGGAAGAACTCGTACCACTCGACGATGGTGCCTGCCATCGACGCCCCGACGACCTTCTTCAGGCCTGTGGGCGTGGCATCGGGATCCGGTTCTGGTCGTTCTGTCAGCGGCTGATCGACGCTCATGTTTTCTCCTGTGTTACTCAGCACGTCACGTTCATGCATGTGATGGACCACACAACTGCGGGTTGCTCTGAGTATTGGTGCAGATGTTTGTGGGCGCAAGAGCCATGAACGCAGGTCGGATCTGCAAAACTGCACACATGACACTCGGTGGCGCGAAGATCCCCAGTGCAGATGACCTGCTGGTGCTGCTCGCTGTCAGTCGCACCGGTCGCTACAGCTCCGCCGCCGACGACCTGGGCATCAACCACACGACCATTTCCCGACGCATCGCCGCACTCGAGGACACGCTCGGCGGCCGGGTTCTAACCCGTGGTGCCGGTGGCTGGGAGCTGACGCAGCTGGGCCGCGGCGCGCTGGCCGCGGCGGAGGCCGTCGAGGATGCGCTGCGCACCCTCGTCTCGAGCGATGTCGGCGCGTTGGAAGGCGTCGTACGAATTTCGGCGACCGACGGATTCAGCGCCTACATCGCGGCTCCGGCCGCGGCGCGGGTGCAGCGCGCTCATCCGCGCGTGTCCGTGGAAATCGTGGCGGTCACCAGGCGCGCCTCGCAGCAACGATCGGGACTGGACATCGAGATCGTCGTCGGGCAACCGCAAGTGCATCGCGCCGAGGCCATCCGGCTAGGGGACTATCTACTCGGCCTCTATGCCTCCGAGGACTATCTGGAGGACCACGGAACTCCGCAGGTGCCGGCCGATCTCTCTGCACACCCGTTCATCTACTTCATCGATTCGATGCTGCACGTCGACGATCTCGATCTGGCCCCCAACTTCACCCCGACCATGCGCGAATCGGTCACCTCCACCAACGTCTTCGTCCACGTCGAGGCCACCCGCGCATCCGCGGGCATCGGGCTGTTGCCATGCTTCATGGCCGACCGCCACCCCGACCTCCGACGAGTCCTGCCCAACGCCATCGCGGTGAAACTGACCTACTGGCTCGTGACCCGTACCGAAACACTGCGACGGCCGGAGGTGTCGGCGGTGGTCGACGCCATCCGCGCCGTCGTCACCGAACAACGTTCGGCACTGCTGGGTGAACACTGAATACCTACGTCCCATAAGGAGAGTGCCCCGATGGCAGATATCGAGTTCTATTTCGATCCGGTGTGCCCGTTCGCCTGGATGACCAGCAAATGGGTTCGCAAGGTCCAGGCCCAGCGCGACTACACCGTCGACTGGCGTTTCATCTCGCTGCGACTGCTCAACTCGCACATCGACTACGACGCCCACTTCCCGCCCGAGTACGAGGCCGGCCACACCGCAGGTCTACGAGTGCTGCGGGCTGCTGCCGATATTCGTCGTGAGCACGGGTCGGACGCTGTCGGGCCTCTGTACGAGGCCCTCGGCAAGCACATCTTCGACACCGAGGTGGTGCCCGACGACGCTACGAGCCACGGCCATCGCGGCACCGCAGAATTCCTGGGGCCGATCCTCGAAGAACTCGGGCTGCCCACCCATCACACTGCAGCACTGGATGATTCGTCTCTCGACGAGGAGATCCAGGCCGAAACCGATCACGCCCTCTCACTCACCGGCAAGGACGTCGGCACGCCCATCATTGCCTTCGAGCCGCCGGACGGCGTCGCGTTCTTCGGGCCGGTGATCAGCAGACTGCCCAGCGACGAGGAGGCAGTGCCGCTGTGGGACAACGTGATCGCACTCGCTCGCTTCCCCGGCTTCGCCGAGATGAAGCGCAGTCTGCGTGAGCTCCCCCAACTGAAGGCCCTCGGGGTCCAGGAAGACGAAGCAGGTGTACAGCAGGACTGGCACGGAGGTAGCCGACGCCAGAAGAAGTGAGCTTCTCGGCCGTATCAGCCGCCCAAGACGTCGTCCATGCTGCCGACTTCCGGGCGTCCCGCGTCGAGGCCGTAACGCAGGTACACGGTGCCTTTACCGTCGACGGCCGGTGGCCCGAGCAACGTCAGGTTGCTGGGCACGGTGCCGTCGGCGAACACTCTCTTTTCCCACTCCGAGAAGGATGGGATGCACCCACAGATCGAGTCGATCGAAAAGCCTCTCGCGCAACAGGGTCTGCACCAGATCGAGGCTTCCGACGACCTTGATGTTGTCGTGCCGATCTCGGATCTCACGCACCGCATCCACCAGATTCGGTCCGAGTTGGGTCGAACCGTCCCACCGCAGATCGGGTGTGCCGCGCGAGGCCACGTATTTCGGTATGGCGTTGAACAGCGTTGCGAACGAGCCTTTTTGGTTCGGCCAGTAGGCGGCGAAGATGTCGTAGGTGCGTCGGCCGAGCAAGAGCGCATCCGTGCCCTCGTATGCAGCGTCGACTTGCGCCCCGGAGACCTCATCGAGCAGAGGAGCCTGCCAACCACCGAAGGGGAAGTTCTCGGGATCTTCCTCGGGGCTTCCTGGTGATTGTGCGACGAGGTCGAGGGTGGCGAACAACTCCAACGTGATGAGGCCCATGATTGCTCCTGGTTCTGTAGGACGGAATCTTCTTCAGCTCAATACTTTTCGTAGTGTCTCGGCAAATTCGGTCGGTTTTCCGGTCTGACCGAATTCGCCGCCGAGGAATCCCGAGTGGCCGCCGGGAAAGACGATCGGCTCCGATCCGAGGAGCGCTGCAGTCGAATACGCTGCGCGAGCCGCGATGTGACCGTCCTCGGGACCGCCGGATTCTTCGCCCACTCCGATCACCACTGTGGTGGGAGCAGCACGCAATGCATCGACATCCGGCGCGAAATCGACGCCTCCCCCACGCATGTTGGACATCAGGGCATCGTCGCGGGTTCCGTCGTCCTCGGTCGGGAGGCCGAACTGCGCCGGGTCCGGTGCCGGGCGAGCGAAGAACGCGTCGTCGATGGGGCCTGCGTGCATGAGCAGCGACATGAATTCGGCCATGGCCGGGCCGCGGCCGTGAGCGTCGTACGTGGCCACCATGTGTGCGCACACTGTCGCGATGTTCTCGCGGTCCGGCAGAGTGCCTCCGGCGGGCGGTTCGTGGGCAACCAACGTCCGAACGTCGGACGTGTATCTGCTCACGAGCACCAGCGCGTTGACCGCGCCCCCGCTGGAGGCGAATACATCGACCGGACCGTGGCCGACGGCGGTGAGCACTGCATGCAGATCGTCGGCATGTTCGCCGACGGTGACCGCCGCGGTCGCGTCGTCTCGTCGACTACGTCCGACATTTCTCGGGTCGTACGTGACGACCACCCGGTCGCCGAAGTGCGATGCCAACGTACCGAACCCGCTCGCATCCATCGGTGAGCCGATGAGCACCAAGGGCGTTACCCCGGCCTCGAGCTCGCCGATCACGTCGTAGGTCAGGGTCGCACCGGGAACGGAAACGGTCTGTGTAGTCATGATCGGTTGGACCTCGGCGCGAGCAAAAACTCACCGGTCGTCACGCAGGCGCGCGTCGGTTACGAACTCGGCGCTGCTGGGCGAGATACAACAGTCCCGACGCGAACCTGGATGTGGCCGCCGCGGACGGCGCGAGTCGACAGATCACGCAGCAGTGGCGTCATCGCCGTCCACGGATGAGCCTCGATGTCCGCGCCTCCGAGTCGGCACGCCAGCTTCGCCAGCGGGGTCCAGGCAGCAGCCCGTCCGACGGGCCGCTGCATATCGACGACGGCAACTACTCCGCCCTCGCGAGTGTGCGCGATCATCGACTCGAGAGCCGCCTGCCACGGCGTCATCAGCGAGAGTGCGTACGTACTCAACGCAGCGTCGAATGGGGTATTGCCCAGATCCGCTGACGTCAGGGCGGTGGCGTCGGCGGCAACGAGCGTGACGTTGTCCCACCCGGACCGGTCGGCTCGCCGCCTGGCCTGTTCGAGCATCTGTGAGCTGGCGTCGACTCCGGTGATCGAGCCGGTCGG